>DATIMA010000218.1:0-7349 GCA_035475915.1 Bryobacteraceae bacterium | reverse complement strand
GGTTCTCGTACGATACAGTCTCGGTCTCGAATCATTAGGGAAAATACCAAATGTAGTGTTTATGCAAATCTTTTATACGGTTTCTTGTATTGACAGGAAATGACAGGTAAACTGGGGGTAACCGGGCGGTGCGCTACAAGGGCATCGCCCTCCTCCGACACAGCAAGGGTCCGGATTCGTCTGGACCTTTGCTGCGAAAACCCTGAGCAGCAAGGCTATGCACGTCCGGCTATTCTGCATAAAGTGCTTTTATAGCCTGCCTGCAGCAAGGGAACATCTCCCGTTTTTCATAAACGGACACTAAACCACAGGGTCGCGCCGCAAGGATTCGGGGCTGTTTAGGACAGAGGAAGGGGGAACCAGGCCGTCTCGCGGTCGGCCCGCTCCCCTTGGCCGCAGACTCGGAGGTATGTCTGCGCTTTGTGGTTAGGATTCCAGCACTGCGAAAGCGTTTCAAAGTTGCGTGAAATTGTGAAGGAGGAAAGCCCTCATTGGCTGGTAAAATATAGATTACAGGGATCACATGGTAAGCGCGCCTACGTTAGCAGAGGAAATACTGGAACGGAAGAAGCAACGGCGAGCAATCATCCTTGCTCACCACTATCAGGAGCCAGAGATCCAGGATTTGGCAGATTCCATTGGAGACAGTCTCGAACTAGCGCGTACCGCCCAGAAGTTCCAGGGTGAAGTAATTGCTTTTTGTGGGGTCCGCTTTATGGCGGAGACAGCAAAAGTGCTGAATCCCGAGCGCGTTGTGGTGGTTCCGGACAAGAATGCGGGCTGCAGCCTGGTAGATAGCTGTCCGGTTGAAGCGATCCGCGCGTTTCGCCGCCGCAATCCCGATCACGCGATTGTTAGCTACATCAACACGTCAGTGGAAGTAAAGGCGGAGAGCGACATCCTTTGTACGTCGCGAAATGCGGTAGCGGTAGTGAACTCGATTCCGCCAGATCAGCCCATTTTGTTTCTGCCGGACATCAACCTGGGCAACTATGTGAAGAAGCAGACCGGGCGCAAAAACATGCACATCTGGCAGGGCGCTTGTATTGTGCATGCGACCTTTCCGGCTCGGCGTCTGACTACAGCACGAGCGGAACACCCGGACGCGCTGGTGGCTGCTCACCCCGAATGCCCGAGCGACGTGCTTCGCATGGCCGATTTCATCGGCTCGACTTCGGCCATCATCGACTGGTGCACGAAGCAATCTGCCAACGAATTCATCGTCATGACCGAGAGCGGGGTCCGGTATTCGCTGGAAAGATTATCTCCGGGTAAGAAGTTTTATTTCGTTGCAAACGAGAACTGCAATTGCAGCGAATGCCCGTATATGAAGTTGAACACGCTGGAGAAGCTGGCGGCGTGTCTGGAAACGCTGGAGCCGCGGATTGAATTGCCGGCAGAAGTTATGCAGCGGGCGCTAGTGCCGCTGGAGCGCATGCTGGCCCTGAAGTAACGCGGGCCAAAGCGGGCTTCGAGCCCACCTCAGGAGGTATTTGCAAAATACATGTGGGGTGTCAAGAGCAACGTGAAAGAAGCATGGCCGCAGAACGTGCCGCCATTGTTGCATCATGAGAGTGCGGCGGCATCTACGAGTGAACTTGTCCAACTCGGTCCCGTAACGTCCGCAGACCGGCCGTCGAACGGGCCGTTAGTGGATAGCTTCGGGCGCATCCATTCCGATCTCCGCATCAGCCTCACAGATCGCTGCAACATCCGCTGTTTTTACTGCATGCCCGAAACCGGCGCGGAGTTTTTACCGCTGCGTGGACTCCTCAGCTTCGAGCAGATCTTGCGCTTTGTTTCTGTTGTGCTGCCGCTTGGGATCGAAAAGATCCGCCTTACGGGAGGCGAGCCGCTGCTGCGTCCCAAGCTGCCGGACCTGATTGCGGGGCTATCTCGTTTAGGCGGAGTAAGGGACTTGGCGCTTACGACCAACGGTGTACTTCTCTCAGGGGCAGCGGAACCTCTGTTCCAAGCGGGCCTGCGCCGCCTGAACGTTCACCTGGACACGCTCGACCGGGAACGATTCCGAACGATTACCCGACGCGACGAACTGCCTCGCGTGCTGACGGGGATCGATCGGGCTGTTGCTGCCGGATTCCATAGGGTCAAATTAAACGCGGTCGCGATCAAAGGGCTGAATGAGCCAGACATCGTGCCGCTGGTGCGTTTTGCTCGCGAGCGGAATATGGAAGTTCGATTTATCGAGTTCATGCCGCTCGACTCCCAGCACTTGTGGGGACTGGAGCGTGTACTCTCGGCTGATGAAATGATCGAAATGCTGGAACGCGAGTTCGGTCCGCTGAGGCCGGTTCCCGACGCCGATCCGCGTGCGCCCGCAACGGAGTACAGGTTTGAAGACGGGCATCGGGTCGGGTTTATCGCTTCGGTGAGCCGGCCTTTCTGTGCGAATTGCAATCGCCTGCGGCTGACAGCAGATGGCAAGCTGCGGTACTGCTTATTCGCGCGCGAGGAGACCGATATCCGGCCGCTCCTCGAAGCATGCGGATCAAATGAGGCGCTCGAGGGAGCGGTGCGTTCGACGGTATGGCAGAAATGGGCCGGTCATGAAATCAATCTCCCGTCGTTTGTTGCACCGCAGAGACCGATGTACGCGATTGGCGGGTAAAGTTTAGCCACAAAGAAACACATATAAAGACAAATTTAAGAGTAGGCATACAGCAGCGAAAGGGCGCCCACCACGCTTGCAAGAAGCAGACTGTGTTTCAGGGTAAAGCGGAAAAGGCGCGGTTCTTCTTCGGCCTTCAGACCCGCTGCGGCGGCTGCCACTGAGATGCTCTGCAGGCTGATCATTTTCCCCATCACTCCGCCGGCTGAGTTTGTGGAAGCGGTTAAGATGGGGTTCAGTCCCAGGCGATGCGCGGTCACTTGCTGGAGTCCGCCGAACAAGGCATTGGAAGATGTATCGCTTCCTGTCAGGAACACTCCGAGCCAGCCCAGCATTGCGCTGAAATACGGGAAGGCTCTGCCTGTTGCGGCAAACGCCAGTCCGAGCGTCGCAGTCGCGCCGGAGTAATTCATAACGAACGCTAAAGCAAGCACCGCCGTGATGCTGGCGAAGGCAAAGCGGAGCTGCAGGGCGGAATCGAGCGCCAGGCGCACGAAGCGAAGAGGCCCCACACGCAAGAAGGCTGCGGACGCAATGGTTGCGAATGCGCAGGCGGTTCCGGCTTCCGCCAGATACCGAAACCGGTAAATAGCGGCGTAGGGTCCAGCTTGATTCACTACCGGCGGGATGCGCCGAATCTGGTTGTGAAGGCCCGGCCAGCCAAACGAGATGCTGGCCTGATTCAGCAAAAATTGCACAGAGTGAGAGCTCCACGCAAGAATGAAGACAACCAGCAGCAGGTAGGGAGACCAGGCGCGAACCAGCTCGGGAAAGCGGAAGGGCGTGTTGCGGTTTGGCTTGGTTCCGGGAGGATGCCAAAAGCGAAGCAGGGCAACGAGCGAAACCACGGCCGCGAGCGAACTGAGAATATCGGTAAGATACGGCCCGACAAAATTCGAAATAGCAAATTGGGTTGCGGCGAAACTTGCTCCACAGATGAGAGCCGCGGGCCAGGCCCTGCGGAGCGCACTGCGGCCACCCATGACGATTACCAGATAAGCCGGAATGAACAGGGATACGGGCGCGCACAGCCGGCCCACCTGCTTGCTGAGCGCGTCGAGGGGAAGTCCCGTTGTTGCCGCAAGAGTGACCAGCGGAATGGCGAGGGAGCCGAACGCCACGGGAGCCGTATTGGCCAGCAGGCAAATTCCCGCGGCGTAGAAGGCAGAAAATCCGAGCCCTCCCAGGATTGCGGCTGCCACGGCAACGGGCGTGCCAAAGCCGGCCGCACCTTCGAGAAACGCTCCGAAAGCGAAGGCAATCAGCAGCGCCTGCAGGCTACGGTCGCTGGTGAGCTGGCCGATCGATTCCTTGAGAATTTCGAAGTTGCCCGTATCCACCGTCAAGCGATACAGCAGAATGGCCCAATAGATAACCCAGAAAATGGGGAAGATGCCGAAGGCGGCGCCGTAAAGCGCCGAGTTAACCGCTAGCCGGACTGGCATGCGATAGGCGAAGCAGGCCACAATGATCGCGGCGATCAATCCCAGCACGGAGGATTTCCAGGCCGTTACGCGTCTTATGCCGATGGCATACAGCAGCGCAGCGATGGGCAGCGCGGCGACAGCGGAAGACCAGAAGAGGCTGTTGGCGATGGGGAAGTAGGTTTGTTGCCACAAACGCAGAGGATATCAACGTTCAGTTCACTTGCTTGATCCAGAGGTCGCTGTAAATCTCGGGTACGCCGATCACGAGCTTGTCCGCCGCTACGCTCAACTCCGTCCGGCGCTGGCGGAAGAAATCGAAAGAATTGGCATGCATATGCTCGTACGCGACGGGGGCGCCGGTCGGATGCTTCGTAACAGGATTGAGTTCCTGTTTCCAGATGCAGGTATGGCCGTCGCGGCTGGACAGGAAGTAAACTATGCGGCCATCGGGCGAAAAACTTGGCTTGTCGTCAACGTAGCGTCCGTCCGTGATCGGAATCCACTGGTTCTGTTTGCCGCCTTTGGCGTGAAGGACTGGCGCAAGCACGATCTGCGATGTTCCGCCAAGATCGCGCCTAAAAACTACCCAGCGGCCGTCCCAGGAGAAAGATGCCTGGCGCAAGGAGTGGTCCGGATCACTCAGGAAGTTCTTTTGCTTTTTCGCATGAAGATCGAAAGCGACAATTCTGTCCCGGCCTTCACCGGGAAGGGCATAGCTTTCCAGGAGGACGGTAGAGCCGTCCGGCGAAAATCCGCGAGCGGCACAGCCGGTGCAGAGTTCTTCCGGCTCTGCGCCCGCGGGTGAAATCACGAAGGCGCAGACGCCCTCTTTGCAAGCGCGGCCAATGATTACCGTGGAGCCATCCGGAGAAATGGCGTTCGTCCCCCTATCCGGGCCGCCGGCCTTATCGTCCAGCAACCGTTCCGTGCCGTTCTGGAGATCCCGGATTAGAACGGTGTTTGGTTTTCCGGGAGCCGATGTTGTGTACACCATCCAGCGGCCATCGCGCGAAACAGATGGCGAATGGCAATTCAGTTCTTCCGGAATCGGGAAGGGCTCGGCCGAACCGGTCCTCTCTCCGTTGCCGGTGGTTGGAATCCAATATATGCTTCCTCCTAGAACGAGAGTGTTATAAACAAGCCGGCCATCGACCGATAGTCGCGAGTTTTGGCCTAACTCGCCCGCGGCAGAGGCGAGCACCTCCGCTCCGCGCCCGGCTTGGCCGGGCTCGTACATTTCAGATCGAAGGAGACTCCAGTCTTCGCCGGTTTGGATGGAATAGAGGATCCATTCCCGGCCATCTTTGGTCCGGGACCAGTCACGAACGGCTGGAAACAGACCTTGGTCGCGTTCCACTCCGGGAAGGGGCGCCAGCCTGGGTGTCCCTCGATGCAGCGGGACGATCCACCATTTGCGAGTATCTTCCGATCCGCGACCGGCGACACCGTTGAAGATGACCTCTGTTCCGTCAGGAGACCAGCACGGCGCAGTGTAAACCCTGAAGTTCCGTAGTGCGTCAACGCGAACGGGGGGACCGCCGTCCGCAGGTACCGTGAAAACGCGCCGCTGGCCGTCCCAATAGAGAATGCTCGTGCCGTCGGGCGAATAGCGCGGGTTGAAGCCATCGCGGACAATCCGCTTCGGCTCGCCGCCAAAACTCGGCGCGAGGTAAATTCCTCCGCCTCCCCTCGTGGATACGAAGGCGATTTGAGTTCCGTCTGGCGAGAGATCAGGCATTCGATCCGGTTCCGGGCCGCCAGTGGCCTGGATGTCGTTTCCCCCCGAGGTTTGACGGACCCACACGTGCGGCAGGCCGCCTGCGACCGCGGAAATGTAGGCGATGAGTTTCCCATCACGGGAGATGGTCAAGTCGCGAGCGTGAGACGCTACGTGAAGGCTAGCGTGCTCCGCCGCTTTATGCGGCCTATTAAAGAGGAAGAGCGCTGCCAGAACCACGGCTGCGGCCAGAACTGCGAACGCAGCCCGGAAGCGAAGAGAATGCAGCCTGGGCTTCGCGGTGGGGTGGGTTGCAGCAGGTTCCACCGTAGCTGCTTCCGGGCTTGCCGGGAGTCCGGCCGGAGCAATCCCTTCCGGAGGAGCAATTTCACCTCTCTTCGATACGGGGGCAAGGAACCGGTAACCGCGGCGCGCGACGGTTTCAATGAAGCGCGGCCTCTCCGAACTGTCACCGAGGGCCTCCCTTAGCTTCCAAACGGCGCTGCTGATGGCGCTATCGAAATCGACGAACGTGCCGCCGGGCCAAAGCACATCGCGGATCTCCTCGCGCGTCACCAGGCTGCCGGCGCGATCCAGCAGCAGTATCAGGACCTGCAGCGGCTGGTCCTGCAGTTTAACTCTGAGGCCGTGTTTCCGCAGCTCTCCGGATCGCTCATCCAACTCAAACGCCCCGAACTGAAAGCTCCGGTTAGGCACGGGAGGCATTGCGCCCTCAATTGGAGATTCATCATATGCAAATTTGGAGCCTTTTGTAACCCGGGCAAAATCTGGCCCCATGTATTGCCGGATCCTTTGAATCGATGAGCGAAGAGATTTTCGGGTAGCTGCTTCGCTATCAGCAGGTTGTATCGACAATTCCGTTCCATCGATAAATCAGACGGTATCCATTGAAGCGCCAGACGAAATGAGGCAGATTTGGCCGTGGCCGGACCGGCCTTATCGCCATGGCTCTTTCAAAAGCGGGCTTTGCGCTCGGAGTGATGTTATTAGCTTGCTCTGCGTCTGGCGCTTCGGGGCTTACTGTCCGCCTTCATAACGTCAGCTCAGGTAACGAACGTGATTTGACTGGATTAAAAATCACGGCAACGTGCATTTTCGCGCTCGGGAATTGTTATTCATTGGGCCGGCTGCGCCCAAGCAGGGTCCGGGGACGCTGCGTCGCCTCCAAATATTGAGCTGTACGTGGTGAACGACGTAAATCATTCCGGCTATCACACGCTAGCATGGACTAAGTTGAATGCGTCGGCGATCACGGTCCATTACAAACGGGCCCAAAAAATGGCCAAGGCAGCAACGTACGATGTGTCTCCCTGTCAGGTTCTTGGGTATGCAGCAGCGCATGAAATTGGTCATCTACTGCTGAGATCGGCGGCGCATTCCCTGTTCGGGATCATGAAAGCGACGTACGACCCCCGGGATCTCATGAGCATGGCACAGGGGCGCCTGTTCTTCAGCGCTGAAGAATCGCAGGCTATGCGGCGAGCGCTCGTAGCAGATCATCGGTAATCACCGAATCGCGCGCATTAGCAAGGCGCGACAGGCTGAAGAGATTTCC
>DATIMA010000217.1:0-5368 GCA_035475915.1 Bryobacteraceae bacterium | reverse complement strand
CGGGCTGCGGCGCGAACTCACTCTTCGCGATCTGACGCTGTTCGGAATCGTCTGCCTGGTAGGACCGCGATGGATACCTACTGCGGCGCACGCCGGTCCTGGGAGCATAACGTTGTGGCTGTTGGCGGCCCTTCTATTCGGCATTCCTTTGGCTGCGGCAGTCGCGGCGCTCATGTCGAAGTATCCCGGCCCGGGAGGGCTGTATACGTGGGCCCGGAACGATTTTGGGCCAGCCCACGGATTCATCTCCTTCTGGGTGTATTGGGTCGGCATAGCATTCTGGTTTCCAAGCGCGGCGGTATTCTACATGAGCTCCAGCGCCTACACCTTCGGGCCTGGATACGCTCATTTGGCGGACAGTCGCATGTTTCTGATCTGTGGCTCGCTCGCTGCAATCTGGATTGCGCTTGGCAGCAATCTTGTCGGCTTGAAAACCGGCAAATGGACCGAAAACTGTGGCGCGATCGCAGTCGCGATACTCGGCGCGCTGCTGATTGCCGGGGCCATAGTCCACTGGAATCACTATGGTTCGGCCACTCCCATCCGTTTAGCTCCCAAAATGGACTGGGGCACCGCGGCATTCTGGGCGGCGATTGTGTATGGGATTACAGGCGCGGAATTCTTGGGAATGATGGGCGCCGAAATCCGTTCTCCGGAACGGACCGTGAAACCGGCGATCTGGCTGGCCACCGCATTTGCCGCGGTCTTTTATGCGGCCACGACGATGGCGCTGCTCGTGCTCCTGCGGCCGGAAATGATCAGTGAGATCAAGGGCATCGCCGACGGGGGCGAAGCGATTGCCGGGGTGTTTGCCGCGCCATGGATTTCCGCACTTGTTGGTTTTCTGGTGCTCACGCAAGCGTTCGGCGCATTTGGCGGCGTAGGAACAGCCGTTTCGAGAATGCCGTTCGCGGCCGGCGCCGATCGCTTACTGCCAGCGGCGTTCGGGCGCGTCCATTCGCGCTGGCATACCCCTCATATTGCATTGTTGACATTAGGCGTGGTGGCTTCCCTATTGCTTCTTCTTGCCCAATTAGGCGACACGATGCGAGTGGCGTATCAGGAAATGGTGTCGCTGATGCTAATTGGAGGTTTCCTGCCGTATATCTACATGTTCATCAGCGCCTGGAAGGCCAGGCGAAAGGTGGCGGCTTCGGTGGGCCTGAGCGTCACGCTGTTTTGCCTTGTGTGCAGCATCGTGCCGACAGCGGAGGTCAAAAACATCTGGCTGTACGAAGGGAAATTGGCGCTAGGAACGGCTGCAATGATCGGTTCTGGTCTGCTGCTGTATGCGCAAGGACGTGCAAGGTCAAGCGCGGCTGTGAAGGCAGCCCAGCCTGCTTTCGCGGATGCCGGGGCGGATTAAGTTGCGAACAAAATGTGTACAGCACTGAATTAAATTGACAGATTTCGGAATCGGCCGACAGTGCCGGGTTTGCCATGATGGGGAGAGTCGCCCGTGTTCCGAAGAGGATTGATCAGTGTATTGTTACTCGGCGTTAGCCTGTATGCGCAGGATCAAAACACGCCGCAGCACATGCACATGAACATGCCGGGTATGAACATGCCGGCGATGAACACAGCGGGAATGTTTCTGATGAACCTGTCATCGGGAACCGCCGTGAATCCGGCCGCATGGCCCATGCCGATGATCATGAAGCCGCTGCGTTCCTGGACGACCACTTACATGGCGCAAGCGTTTATCAACGATACGCAGCAATCGGGGCCGCGCGGCGAGGACAAGTTCTTCTCGACCAATTGGTTTATGGCAAACGCCGAGCATCAGTTTGGAAAGAACGGCGCTTTTCAGGTTCAGCTCATGCTCAGCCTGGAGCCCGCCACGGTTACGGACCGGCGCTATCCGCTTCTATTCCAGACCGGTGAAACAGCCTTCGGAAAGCCCATTGTTGACGGCCAGCATCCGCATGATTTCATCATGTCGCTCGGTTTTCAGTATGCCCTTTCGCTCGGTGAAAACACGACGCTGGAATTCTATTTTGCGCCTGTAGGCGATCCGGCATTGGGTCCCATTGCTTATCCGCACAGAGCCTCGGCAATGGAGTTGCCGCAAGCGACGCTCGCGCACCACTGGCAGGATTCAACGCATATCGCCAATGACGTAGCGACAGTGGGCATCGCTTACAAAAAATTCAAGCTGGAAGCCAGCGGCTTCTACGGAACCGAACCGGACGAGTTTCGATGGGATATCGACTCCGGCCCAATGAATTCCTGGAGCACACGGCTCTGGTATTTTCCCAGTCCGAATTGGGCCGCTCAGTTTTCAATCGGCCATCTGGCGCACCCGGAAGCGCTCGAACCGGGCGATCAGACGCGAACAACAGCATCACTTGAATACTCGAAGCCGCTGCCCGGTGGAAGCTGGTCGTCGAGCTTCATCTGGGGCCGGGACCACAGCACATACACGAAGCGCAACCTGAACTCTTACACACTGGAATCGGTTCTGCCCATTGCTCGAAAGAACTTTATCACCGGACGTATCGAGCTGGTCGATAAAGACGAGCTGTTCGCCGGACAGCCGGACGTTGAAGAATTCCTGGATACCTTTTACGGCAGCAGCTTCCGCATCGGCGGATACACGATTGGCTATACGCGCGATTTCGATATCTTCCGGCATATCGAAACCGGGATAGGCGCCAATGTCGAGATGTATTCTCTACCTGACGCGATCAAGCCTTATTACGGCGATCACCCGATCGGCGGAAATGTCTTCGTTAGGTTGCGGTTGAAGGCCAGCTCGTAATCTATCGCTTCCGGGCAATGACCGCTACCTTAACGCGGGCATTGTCTTTTAGGGGCAGATCGATCGTTTGCCCCTGGCTGAGATACGGCTTGATGACGGCCGGGTCCTGATAGGCAAGATCGCGCCCATCATCGATGGCGAGCAAAGTGTAGCGGCCAGGGCTCGCGTTCGGTAGCGTAAATGTTCCATCACTGTCGCTCTGATCGCGGCGGATCAGCGCGGTTCGATACAGATCGTGCGGCAGCAACAGAACCATAGCCGCAGCCGCCGGCTTGCCATCTTTCAAGGCAATCCCATCGAGGTTCGAAAGCACGCCCTTGCCCGCGTCGATCAACAGTTGAATTGAGGCTCCATCGGCAATCTCAATGGTGTCTCCCGACGCCGCCGTCCCTTTGGCCGCCACGGATCTCACATATGATCCAGGCGCGTTGTGCACATAAACCTCGTAGCGGCCGGGCGATGGCGGGCCGGAGCTGAAAGAAAAGGATCCATCCTGCTGAAGCTGTGTATTGAAAGATTGCCTCCCGTCGGAAAGCATCACGCCCGCGCCGTTCGGGGGATGATCCATGCCTTCGAACACCACGCGGCCTGAAACGGAGGTTGGCGTCCGATTCTGGACAGAGATTGTGGAGCCGTCGGTCAAATCGACTGTTCGCTTTGAACGTTCCCGGCTCTGAAAAGAGCGTGGAATTGCGACGGTGTAGCGTCCGGGAGCCAACCCTGTTAGTTCGCATGAGTTATTCGCGCACGCTATAGATGCCTGAGCTTGCATGGGAAAGCCGCCCGGACCCTCAGTGGTGGCGTTAAAGCCCATTGACCAACCACCACCTTCCGTTGGACTCATTCCCGTCAAGGAGACGTGAACCGCAGGAACTGCCCGAACATCAATTTGAACCGTTACCGAAGCGCCTTCCGCCAGGGTGATGGGCGCAGCGGCCGCGGCGTCGGACGTATTGCCGTAATAGGTCACCGGGTAAGCGACATCCAGTTCTCGAGCCTTCTCCGCCTCCGGAGCACCGGACTGCAGTTGCTGCGCGTACCACGGACGAGCTTGAACGGCGATGAAATAGATCCCGGGAGAGAGGTGTGGAAAGCGAAATCTGCCGGAAGATCGCGTCAATATCCGACTCGCCATAGTGACCTGCTCTTGCCCGGATGAAACCGATTTTCGCAAGAGAAGAACGCCTGCCTGCCTCACCGGATCGCCATTCTCATCGACCACCGTGCCGGATATCGAGGCCGGCGCATCGAGCGGAAAGTTAAGATTTCCAGTATTCATGCCCGGACCGGTCACAATACCGGTGGAGAAGCCTTCGGTTCCCTGGAAACCGTGAATCTGCCGTTCCCCCGGTCTCATGGCCATAAGCGAATACTTCGCGGCGGGAAGATTTATGAAGCTAAAGCGGCCATCATTGTCGGTAAGCCCGCTCAGCTGCCAGCCTGGATGCCCGTTCGCGCTCAGCACGACGAGCACGCCGGAGAGCGGCCGGTTGGTTGCATGCTCCACCATCATTCCGCTGATGGTGAATCCCGCCGGCTGCTGCTGAAATGCAAACGCAAGAACAGGCAGCAAGCCGGAAAGGAACGCGCGCAAGCACGTCATTGGTTGGCAGCGCTCCCGGGGATGGTAACCGATGTAGTGGCCTGCTGGTTGGGTGCAAGCGTGATCTCGTGGCCATCGATGTTACGCATGGCCTCTGGATTGGAGTATTCCAGGCTGTTGGGATTGGCCGCAGCGTACAGGCGATAAACACCAGGAGTTAGCGGGCCAAACGACATGTGCGCGCCTGGCGGCACAAATGCAATTTTCGGCTGAAACGCTTGTGAATCGGTCACGAGAATCAACCCCGTCATTCCTGCGTGATCTTGCGATTGGACCGTGACATCGAGCGTCGCGCAGTCCTGCCGGAGCGAGACCTGAATCGGCGGCGGCGGCGAGCCTGCGGAGATCACCAGGGGATCGTGCGCAAGGTCGACGGCGCCAGACATGACGGATTCAATGCAGCTTTGCCCGTTCGATTGGACTTCGACGTTGTAAACGCCCGGCGTGACATCGCGAAGAAAGAGCGCGCCGGATGCATTTCCACTCTGCGGGGCCGCCATGAATTGCTGGCTATTGAGACGCCCGCTTCGCGGCATCAACTGCACCTGCACGCTTTGCGCGCCCGATTCCGGGGCATTCACGACTTGCACGGGAATGGGTGGAAGTGGCTGCAGAACAATCTGTACGTTCTCTATATCGGAGCCGCGAACATCAATCCGCTGCTCCGCATAATACGCATCGCCCGGTTGATTCTGCGCCCGGAAGACGAGAGTCCAAGCCCCGGGCGGTACAGAGGGCAACATCCACCGGCCTGTTTGTGGATGGAATTGTATTCCTACCTGCGTTTCTTCTCCACTCGTATCCTGCAGCGTTGCGAAGATGCCATTCGGGGCGGACGGCGTAATCGTTCCCGAGATTCGAAAGGAGGTCTTGGGCGAAAGAGTGAAATCAACCCGCGCGGCCTCGCCCGGCTTCACGTCCAGTGCCTGGGCCGAACCAATATCCGGCGCGTTCGGATAGAACTCTTCCGGATAGACTTCGCGGTTCGGCGCGCCGGAACCGAG
>DATIMA010000216.1:0-5970 GCA_035475915.1 Bryobacteraceae bacterium | reverse complement strand
GCTGAGAGGCCGGCGTAAGCGAGTATCCACTTCAGTAGCCGCCGGCGATCCAGTTTGGCGGCCTCGGCAATCACGGTCGCTTGCTTTCGAAGCCGTCCCGGAGCGGCGGCGATCTCCAGGTCGGGATTGCAGAAGATGTTTGCAAAATCGAAACCGCGTTCTCCCGACAGCCGCTTCGGATCAATGGCAAGCCAGCCCCGGGCTCCAGCATCCAGCACGTTTCCATGGTGCAGATCTCCATGTAGGACACCTACATCCCGCGGGTCGCGGAGAAGTTCACGGCTGGTCTCCCAGGCCAGGCGCAGTATTCCTCCAACTCGCAGAGCCGCGGGCTCGAGTTCTGCAAACCACCGGCTCAAAGGAATCAGTTCCGGCGGCGGCAGCGCTCTGGGAGCGTGCAGCTTTGCCGCCACCGAACAGATGATTCGGCTCGCTTCATCGTCCAGACCATTTTGCGCCATCTCCTCGAGCGAGCGTTCTCCCATCGCTCGTTCCAGAACAAGAGCATCGTTGTCGTGAGCCAAAACGCGAGCCGCCCCTTCGCCATCCCACCACATCATCAGCGGTCCGCCCCATCGTTCTTCCGGCTCTCTGGCAACCTTCAGGATTGCCGGCAGTCCGTTGTACAACACGGGCAGCAAATCACTGCTGTGAGTCGTCATTGGTTGCCCGTCGGGAACCAAACGCCATTGGGTGATGTACACCGAAAATGGTGATCCGCTTACGATCGTTTCGCTTTTGATACACATTCTGATGTGGAACGCCGCCAATTTCTGCAGTCGTTGACCGCTTTGGGCCCCTCGGCATTTGCCCTGGCTGCACAAGAGGGTCCAGCGGAGGTGGACCCGGTCGAAAAGATGATCGCCGGCCCCGAGCCCTCTATCGCAGTCTGTCATGTCGGGTTTCGTCCCGAGGCGTCGAAACGCGTCATTGTGCGCAACCATGATCTTCGGAGCTTTGTGATGCGCGACATTAGCAGCGGCCCGCCTTTCCGGGTGGAACGGCCGCTAACGTCTGTGTCATCGGATCTCGGCCCTGCCGTTGCAGGCGATTTCAGCGGCATCACGCGTGAAGGCCTCTATCAAATTGACGTGGGCGGCGAGCTTTCACCGCCCTTTTTCATCCGTCCGGACGCCTGGCGTCGCTTCCTTCCGGTTGTGGTCAGCTATCATCGCGCGCAGCGCTGCGGGGTTGCAGTGCCGAACGTGCATGCGGTCTGCCATCTCGATGATGCGCGCCGCCGGGATACGGGCGTCCATGTAGATACGACCGGCGGCTGGCACGATGCGGGCGACCTGCGGAAGTGGATGGACGCGACAATGATGAACGCCTTTGGGCTGCTGGCGATCGCTCGCCATCTGGGAGCCGGATGGGATCTGGCCGGGTCGGGACTGGCGTCGCTCGAAGAGGAATTGCGCTGGGGAAATTCGTATTTTCTGAAAATGCAGGATGCGGACGGCCGGGTTTGGGCGGATGTAGCAGGCGGCGTGAACGGCGATAACAGCGACAATCATTGGACCGATAACGTCATCGGAACCGCCGACGACCGCTATCTCAACCCCGCCAAGCACGCGCTGATTCAGGCCATGTTCACGGCCATGCAATCCATGTATGCTCAACACTTCAACACCCCGGACCGCATCTACAGTTCAAGGTGTCTGGAAGCTGCCAAAAGATGCTGGAACGCAAATTCCCGCGAAGGCGGCACGGCAGAACTCGGGTGGTGGACGCTTGCCGCCCTGGAATTCCACCGCGCCACAGATGATCCGGCAATCCGCCGCGCAGTGGAGCAGCTCGCAACCGGTCTTACAAGGCTTCAACAGAATGCTACCGGCAGTGGCAAGGCCGTGACCGGCTTCTGGCCCATGTCCGCGAAAAATGCCGAACCGTACAAGAATACTGTTCACGGCGCGCTGCCTGCGTTCGCGATTCTGGAAGCCGCGCGCGCGTTCCCCGATGCCGAGGGCGCGAAGGCCTGGCGCGAATCGGCTCGCTTGTACATAGAGGCTTATGTCATTCCGATGTGTGACCGCTCCGCGTACGGGCTTGTGCCCTTCGGGCTCTACCATGGTTCCCCAAGTCCAGAGCATTACCGCGCTGTCTCAGGGGATCTCACATATCGGTTCTTCATGCCGGTGCGCAAACAGTTCTTTTGGCAAGGTCTAAACGCGCACCTGGCCTCTCACGCATTGCTGCTGGCAACCGCCGCCTCGGAATTCAATCAGCCTGCCTGGCGCGACCTCGCTTACCGGCAGCTCGAATGGACGTTCGGGTCCAATCCATTCGGAGCGACGCTGGCAAGCGGCATCGGCGAGCGAAATCCCTATCCACATTCCCGCTATGTGGGCGTGATTCCGGGAGGCATTATGAACGGTATCTGCGGAAACGCAGCGGACGAGCCGATCCTCGATACCGGCTTTACAGGAACCTGGCGCACGAACGAATACTGGAGCCCGCACGTGGGTTACTTCGAATGGGCGCAGGCCGTTCTTGAATCCAGTTGAATCATTCAACTCTGCCGTAGCGCCGTGGCTGGGTCTACGCGAGTCGCCCGGCGCGCCGGCTGCCAGATCGCCAGGATTGCCGTTGCGAGTAGCACTACCGGGATGGAGATGAACACCAGCGGGTCCCAGGCCGTAACGCCGAACAGGAAGCTTGCAATTTGCTTCGCCAGTGCAAAAGCTCCTGCTATTCCCAATACGATGCCCACCACCGCAAAGATCATCCCTTGCCTCAAAATCATTCTGCGCACGTCGCTCTGCTGCGCGCCAAGCGCCATGCGGATCCCGATTTCCTGAGTTCGCTGCTCCACGGAATATGCCATCAGGCCGTAAATGCCAATCGCAGCCAGCAGCAGCGACACGCCGCCGAATACGCTCATCAGAAGCATGTGAAATCGCTGGCGCGAGGTCGAACGCGAAACCACTTCATCCATGGCCCGAATATCGGAAACGGGAAGTCCACTCACTTGCCGCAGCGTTTCTTCAACCGGCGCGCGCAGCTTCATGGGTTCTCCGCGCGTCCGGATTACCCATGCCAGCGGCGTCAGTTTGACATTGAGCGCCTGAATCGCATCGGTTGCCTGCCCATTCGGAATGAACATCTCAGGCCCTGGATCCTGATTGAGTGCACCATCCCGCTGATCGGCGATCACTCCAATTATTTGCCGCGGCTGCTCGGTTTCTAATTGCGGCATGACGCCCTTCCCAATCAGGATGCGGTCGTGCAGCGGATCCCCCTTAGGCCAGAATCGCCGAGCCATGGTTTCGTTGATAATCACAACCGGAGCGCCCGCATGGTTATCGCGCTCCGTGAACGAGCGGCCGCGAATCACAGGGATGCGAAACACTTCAAAGAATCCCGGCGAGACCGTCTTCCAGCCACCCCCGCCATGGAAAGGCCCATCCCGCAGCGGCCGGCCAATAATCTTGAACGGTAATCCATAGCCGCCCTCCAGCGGCACGCAACAAGTGGCGCTGGCCAGTTCCACTCCGGGCAAGGCATCCAGGCGCTCCACGGCCCGCCGCACCAGTTGCTCGATGGATGCGCTCGTGTCATATTTCCCACCCGACAGCGACATCCGCATCGTGAGCACGTTCTTTGTATCGAACCCCGGTTTAACCGCGTAAATCGCAACAGCGGTCCGGATCAGCAGGCCCGCTCCGACCAGCAGAACGACTGCCAACGCAACCTCGGTCACCACTAGAACCGTCCGCGACTTGTTTTGCCGGAACCCGCTGCCGGACCGGCTCGCGCTTTCCTTTATGGTCGCGTTAAGATCCGTGCGGGCGGCCTGCCATGCGGGCAATACTCCAAAAATCAGAGTTGTCATCAGCGTGATCAGCACCGCAAACAAGAGTACCCGCCAATCGAGCGACACCATAGCTCCATCCGTTCCGATGCGCGGTAATCCCGCCGTGTTGACCGAGAGTAGCGCATGAATACCGATGAATCCCAGCGCCACTCCTAAGACCGCGCCCGCGGCGGCCAGCAGCAGGCTCTCCGTGAGCAACTGCCGCACAATTCTCCGGCGGCTCGCGCCTAGTGCTGCCCGGATTGCCAGTTCCCGTTTGCGCGCCTCCGCGCGCGCAAGCAGCAGATTCGCCACATTCGCGCAGGCAATCAGAAGCACAAACCCAACCGCTGCGGCCATCACCCAGATGGACTTTTGCGCGCCTTGTACCAGCGAGTCCCTCAATGTGGTGGCATCGAAGCTCTGGCCGTGACTCAAGGCATCCGGAAACTTTTGGCGATAGGCCGAGGCAGAAGCATCCAGCCGCGCCTTCGCTTGCCCTAGAGTCACGCCCTGCCGCAAACGTCCCGCGGCCTGAAAGTAATGCCCCTGATCGCGCGAATTTGGGTCGAGCTGGAACGGTACCCAGACCTCAGGAGCCGGACCGAAATCTCCGAAATCGAATCGTGAAGCAACTACACCCGTGATCACGGCGGGCTGGCTTCCCAACACCATCGTCCGGCCGGCAATTTTGGGATCGCTGCCGAAACGGCTCCTCCATAACGACTCGCTGATCACAACAGTCGGCGAAGCGCCCGGCATATCTTCCTGAGCGTTAAACGCCCGGCCCATAATCAGCGGCACGCCGAACAAGCGGAAGTACGCCGAACTCACCCGCTCCGATCGAAGCTGCTGCGGAAACGGCCCGCCGGTCCAGTTCAGGACGCCTCCGCCGAAGGCGGAAACATCTTGCAGTATTTCGGTCTGCTGCGCCCAATGCGCGAATTTCGCCGGCGACGCGCCGCTGAAGCTGCCTTGCGGCGATTTCGTTTGCAGAATAACGATCTGATCGGATTTCGGGAAAGGCGGCTCCCGCAAGAGCACTGTGTTGACCAGCGAGAAAATTGCTGTGTTCGCTCCAATTCCAACCGCAAGTGCAACGATGGCCGTAACAGCGAACGAAACACCGCCCTGCCGGTACATGCGCAGCGTGTGGCGAAGATCGCGAAGAAGAGTTTCCACAAAAAGCCTGTTCGTTAAGACGTTAGGGTTCCTGGAAAGTTCCCCTTGAGGTTGTCGGAACTTTGGTGGCGCACGCACTCTTGCGTGCCGCATCGAGACTCATCTCGACGCTTGGCAAATCCCCGACAACACCGAGCGTCATCTGCTCTACGTGGCATGCACGCGTGCCCGCGACTACCTTCTGGTCACCGCTGCTTACCCCGGCTCCGAATTTCTTGATGATTTAGAAGGTTGAGAATTTCCAGTCACAACCTAAATCACCATTCGATTGAATAACTTACCGGAAACCGCTTGGAATGGCATGTTATGCTGGGCATTCGGAAGCGCCACTGCCGCCGTGCAGTTGGCGCTTTTTCATTTTTCAGGAGGCTCTAATGACTACTCAAGCGCAGATTACTGCCAATCA
This sequence comes from Bryobacteraceae bacterium, assembly GCA_035475915.1. Classification (GTDB taxonomy): domain Bacteria; phylum Acidobacteriota; class Terriglobia; order Bryobacterales; family Bryobacteraceae; genus Bog-105. The sequence goes on along the minus strand of DATIMA010000216.1, from coordinate 589 downwards.
GAAGAACGCCCAACTCTCCACCGGCCCCACTTCGGACACCGGTAAATCGAAATCTTCCCTCAATGCTGTCAAAACGGGACTCACCGGCCGCACTGTCCTGTTGCCTTCCGAGGACGTCGCTGCCTACCAGTCTCATATCGATCGCGTTTTCGCCTTTTGGGAACCCTGCGACGATACCGAGCGCGCCTTCACTCAGACCGTCGCCGACACGGAATGGCGTCTGCTGCGCATTCCGTCGCTCGAATCCGGCATCTACGCCCTCGGACGTCTGGAATTCAAACAGAAGTTCGCCGATGAGCCGGAAGACGTGCGCGCCTCCCTCGTCGAAGCGCACACTTTTCTGACCTATCGAAAAGACCTCAATAACCTCAGCATCCAGGAGGGCCGTTTGCGCCGGATTCGTGAAAACACTGCGACCGCCCTCTACGAAGTTCAGGAGGAGCGCCGCAAGCGTATCAACTCTCAGATCAAAGAGGCGGCCGGGGCCTTGCAGGAAGCCAAACGCACCGGCGCGCCCTTCGATCTCGCCGAATTTGGCTTCGAAATTTCAATTGAGCAGGTCCAAGCCCAGGTTCTCGAGTGGATCGCC
>DATIMA010000215.1:0-9888 GCA_035475915.1 Bryobacteraceae bacterium | reverse complement strand
ACCGCAATTGTGATCCCGCGCGCCTTTTCTTCCGGCGCGTTGTCAATCGAATCGAAGCTCCGGACCTTGTTCTTCGGGTTGTGCTTGGCCAGCGTCTTGGTGATCGCCGCCGTCAGGGTCGTCTTGCCGTGATCGATGTGCCCGATCGTCCCGATGTTGACGTGCGGCTTGCTGCGGTCAAATTTCTCTTTCGCCATAAAATACTTTTTTCGATGACTGGATGCAGGGAGGAAATCCGAGCGGATGCACACTACCACATCCGGCGACGCACCCGGGGTTTCAACGTAAGGATAGCACGGAAGATCTGGAGCCGTTGATCGGGATTGAACCGATGACCTCGTCCTTACCAAGGAAACAAAGTCTGAAGCTGACAGGCATCGCACAATTGAGAAATGACCACGCGAGCCCCCCAGCTCAAAACCCGAAGCAGAAAGCCCGTTCGCCGCCGCCGACTAGACTGCGCTTTCTCTACTTTGTTAAGCAGGTCTACTCGTTCTAAAACGCGCCTTCCGCTCTGCCAGAAGACGCGCCTCTGTTTCTGCCTGAATACGCGCACTCCACTCGTTCATTTTCGCAACAACTTCGCCTTGGGTTGCTCCAGGGGGCACCATAATTGCAACTCTGCGGCAGAAGGCTAGTTGGTCGCTCGTCGGCGGCAGATCGCGCCATGACGCTTTCCGCTCTACGGTTGTGACGGACCGCCCGCCCAGCACGCGCACGCGCCGGTCTGACAATCGGATTGCCTCCTCAAGGCTGCCGCTCTTCGCTCGGATATTGTGCCCGTTGCAGGTCCCAACGATCTGCCACTTTTCCAGGATGTCCAGTGTTATTACGACCGATTCGCGGTTCGCCAATAGCAGGACGTAGCTTGTACTGTCAGCCTTATACCACTCAAATTCCGACGCTACCGCGATCGCTGGTTGCCAGCAACTTCGGAAAAGATCCACTTCTTCCGAGTATGCTTGCATGCGCGAGGCGTCGGTGAGTTTGGTAGCATCGAGGCCGGGTTTCTTGGCCTTTAGCTCCGCGATCTCTTTCATAACCCGGACCACGCTTTTGCCCTTTAAGTCCATCTGCTCGCCCAGTCCAAACAAGGTCGGGAGCGTAATCAGACTGTGGCGACTGCTGTTATCTACATAGTCCAGGATGAGACAATCTTCTTTGGCCGGTGTTTCTCCACGTTGCATGGCTGCGACTAGGTTGTCGATGTTGTCGGGTATCCGGCTGCCGCGCCCGATGATCTGTGTGTATAGGCTCTCGCTCTTGGTAGGCCGCGCCATCGCGATGCAGCGGATGCGCCAGTCGTCATACCCTTCGGTAAGAATCATGCAGTTGACGAGCACCTGTAGCTTGCCTTCTCTGTGCTTTCTGAGCTTTTCAGCCCGTTGCTCATCGTTACCCCAGATGGCATCGGCCAGGATGCTATGAGATTGAAATGTCTCAGCCAATTGGCGTGCGTGAGCCACATCCACAGCGAAAACGACTGTCGGCCGGTCGGAAGCGTGCTCCAGCCATCCTTTGACGACTAACTCGTTACGCGCCGGCGTATTTACGTTCGAGCCTAACTCGCCGAGGTTGAAGTCTCCAGCTACGGTGTGAACATCGTCCAGATTCGATTGCGTGCGAATACGGATGCCGCGCATGTCCGACAGCCAGCCTTGGCGAATGCCGTCCAGCATCGAGATATCGTGTACGATCTCCTCAAAGACTTCGCCTAATCCCTTACCATCCGCCCGGTTCGGTGTAGCCGTCACACCGAGCAGGAGCCGATGCTTGTCTTCGAACACCCGGAAGTGCTGCAGGATGTTCTTGTAGCTGGCGGCTGTGGCATGGTGCGCCTCATCCACTACGATGGCTCCGAAATGATGCGGGTTGAATCGCTTGATGCGAGCGTTGCCAGTCCTGCCAAGGGTCTGGACACTTGCGACCACTAACTGCTCGTCATCGGCCCAACGATCCGCCATCTCCACACCCACTGAGCGCTTCGGGTTCCAGCGCCGCAGCTTGTCAGCTGCCTGCTCCGCCAGCTCCTCTCGGTGGACCAGGACGAGCATGCGCCCGTCTAGGTTCAGCGTATCCGGGAGGCACGAGAACAGCACGGTCTTGCCCATTCCGGTTGGCCATTTCGCTAGTTGGCGGTTCACGCCCTTCAGCAACCTTTTACGAGTTTCTTCCAATGCTTCAGATTGGTATTCGCGCAGCTTCAACGAGGTTTCTCTCAGCAGGTTTGGTGCATCGAATTTAGCAGTTTAACGGACGGCGAGGAAAGATATTCCCGTAATGGCAGTTACCCAGTACTGCATAAGAGCAAGCCGGGTCGTGCTCGATAGCTCCCATAGATTTCGGAGATAGAGGCCCGCGCGAGCACGACTTTCAGCCTTCCGGAAAGGAACTGGGATACACCCTACCAGAGAAAGTGGCCGCAATTGTAAATGGATTGGAAAAAGGACTTGACCGCCAACGGGTGGCAACTCAGATGTAGCCAAACACTTTGGCTACAATGAAGAGAGGTCTACAGATGACAGTAAATCTTGGCGACGCTCGGGACAAACTGAGCCAGTTGATACAGGCCGTGATCGATGGTGAGCAAGTAACCATCACCCGCCACGGTGAGCCTGTAGTTGACCTGGTGCGCACGCAGGCGCCCGAGAAGGACAACGTGCCGAAGTTCGGCACGATGAAGGGCAAAATCATTATCCACGACCCGGTATGGCAGAAGCCTCAGACGGACGAAGAGCTTGAAGGCTGGATGCGGGGCGAATTCAGGTGAGGGTCTTGCTCGACTCCCAAGTGCTGATGACGCTTGCCACGGAGGACGCCCCGGCACTCCCACCGCGAGTGCGAAAATTGCTTTCCGATCCCGCAACGACGCGACTCCTCAGCGTGGTCACGCTTACCGAGATTGCGATCAAAACCAGTATCAGGAAATACACCTCGACACCTGAGACTCTTAGTCAAGCGATTGCGGACTTGAAACTCACAGTCTTACCGTTTACACTACGGCATGCGATGCGGATGTACGACTTGCCGCTGCATCACCGGGAACCCTTTGACCGCATGATTATCGCGGTAGCCCTCGCCGAAAGCGTGCCCCTGATCTCCGGTGATAATGATTTTCCTGCCTACAAAGAACAAGGGCTCTCTGTCATTTGGAAGTAGAGCCCGGCCGCAGATTTCCAGCAGAAATCCAATTCCTTGGAAACAAAAGTTGGATGAACTGGAGCCGTTGATCGGGATTGAACCGATGACCTCGTCCTTACCAAGGACGCGCTCTACCAACTGAGCTACAACGGCCTACCGAAGCCCCACGAAGGTGGTGGGCAGAGAAGGATTCGCTTCGTGAGCGTCTGCCAGAATCAAACAAACCTAACGTCTCATTGTCGAATCGAACGATCGGATCCAAAGCCCCTTCTTCAGGTTTATTTCCACTTCAAAAAAATCACACAAGAAGACTGCTTACCGATCGTAACACGATGCAATGGTAGAGTAGTTGCAACCGGTTTGAGCGAGGTTAGCCGGGCATTCGCGCAGTCTCCCCAGAAATTGAAAAGTTTCTTCAAAATTTGCAAACTGCTCAAAGGTTGCCGATTCGCTGTAAGGTGACGTACCGTCCGGCACATCGCACTATCGACAGCCGTTCACGACTTGCCTGCGGTTGGAGAAATGCCCAAGGCTCGGATGTGGCCGTTTGTTTGCTCACGTCAGTTGAGGACAAAAGTCGAAAAGCCAGTGTATTGTTCGGGTCGCCACGGCAGCCTGGAGTGAACGCTCAGCATGTATTTACAGCATTTCGGTCTCGAGAGGAACCCGTTTTCGCTAACGCCGGATCCACGATTTCTCTTTTTGACGGCTAAACACCGCGAAGCGCTCGCGGCTCTATTATTCGGGATTACGCAGCGAAAAGGACTCCTTGTAATTACTGGGGGCGCGGGTACGGGTAAGACCACCTTAATTCGAAAACTGCTCGTTGCCTTACCCGCAACCTCGGCACAATTTAGCGTCGTTATCAATCCAGCCCTGACCCGTTCGGAACTACTGGAATACGTTCTGATGGATTTCGGAATGAAGGAGGTCCCTTCCAGTAAAGCCCGGCGTCTATCGATGTTCAGCGACCTGCTCAATGAAGCCAGTCGGAGCGGAAGATTTACCGTACTGATCGTCGACGAGGCACACCTCCTTGGGGCAGAATTGATTGAAGAGATACGGCTACTTTCAAACTTTGAAACAACCGAACAAAAGCTTTTGCAAATCGTTCTGGCGGGGCAAACGGAACTAAACAACGTATTGAATCTCGAATCGATGACTCAAGTAAAGCAGCGGATCGCCATACGAATGCATCTTGATCCGCTATCTCAAAAGGAAGTCGACCGGTACCTTCAAACTCGATGGGAAAGAGGGGGTGCTCGCGAGCCACTTCCTTTTGGCACAGACGCGATCGAAGTTATAACACGCTTTTCCGGTGGAGTCCCCCGAGTAATCAATTCAATCTGCGATGCGGCCCTGGTCAACGCATATGGAACAGGCGTAAAGGAGATTGCGTCCAAGGATATTTTGGAAGTCATCGCGGACCTGCAACTGGCTTCAGCCGATCAATCGGGCGCAACTGCGAGTCCGCTACCGAACGTACGTTCGCCGGCGAAGGCTCCTGGCTCCATGCTGCCTAACCTAACAACTTTTACTACACTGAACAAGTACATGCCGGGGGAGCCGAAGGCCCGAAAACGGTCCCGGCTTGCAAATTGGTTTCGCTTTGCGCGAGCGGGGGTGGAATGAGCAAAATCTTTGAGGTAATGAGGAAAGACGGCGCCATCAATATCGAGGAGGTCCATGATGAACGCAGCGGCCTTCCGAATGCGCCAATTGAACAGTTCGCTGGCCTGACCGGCGCCCCCGATGTTGGTTCGCAGGAAACGGAGCGGCTCGTCTCCTTACGAGTATCCGCTTTAGCGCCCATTTTCCCTGCTTCGGCAGAATCCCACTCCGCGGCTGCCGAGCAATACCGAATTATTCGAACAAAGATCTTACATAGTGCGAAAAAGCCTCGCTCAATCGTTGTTTCGAGCGCATGTGCCGGGGATGGCAAGACGGTAACATCGATCAACATCGCTGCCTCACTCAGCCTGAAATCGACTGCGTCCGTTCTGCTTCTCGATGCTGACTTGCGAAAACCCAGAATCGCGGAACTGCTAGGAATTAACGTCGCACCGGGGCTGACGGATGTTCTTTCCGGGCGCGCGAGTCTTGCTGAGGCGATCACCCGGACCCGCGAATTTCCCACTCTTTCCATCCTCACCTCGGGAGAAAAGACCCAAAATGCTACCGAGTTGCTGGATTCAGAACAGTGGCGGCGGCTAATCGAAGAAATGAAGGACAGGTTCAGCACCGTAATCATGGACGCACCACCGGCCGCGGTGTTGGCCGATTATGACCTGCTCCAAAGCACGGCCGACGGAGTAATTCTCGTGGTTAGACCAGACAACACCGACCGCACGGCATGTGCGAAGATATTGCAGTCGATCGCTAAAGAAAAGTTCCTTGGAGTTGTGTTGAACTGCGTGCCTGAATGGTTGCTTTCCAAGAGCTCCGATTATTACTATTACGCCACGAAGTAAGCCCGCCCAGGTGAGGGCCCGGTTCGGACAATTTGAAGAAGACGCGGCCGCCGATGTGCGGCTACAGAACAACTTGATCGCTGATTCCCAGCTTCTTCATTTTGTACAGTAGAGCTTTGTAATCTACTCGTAAAGAAGCAGCAGCTTTCTTGCGATTCCACCGTGCGGCGTTTAAAGCAGCGATAATGACTTCCGTTTCGGCGTCCCTGTTAGCCTCCCTCACTTTGTGGAGCCGCGAGGCGGAGTCCCTAGGCACTTTCGGCGAAGGCGAGGCCAACAACGGTTCGAGAGGTGCGTGACCGTCTGGTTGTACGTCATCACCGTTGCGTTTCAAGTAGTCGATAATGGGCCCCGATTCCTGCAGGACCAGCCATCTTCGGATGAGATTGTCGAGTTCGCGAACGTTGCCCGGCCAGGCGTATTCAGTTAGAGCGCGACGGAGGTCGGGAGGCAGCCACGGGAGGGGATCAGTTTGCCCGTGCCTTCGAACGAGAAATTCCGCAAGCGGAATAATCTCATCCTTTCGATCTCGTAGAGCTGGAATAAGTAGAGAAACAACATTCAGGCGATAATACAAATCAGCTCGAAAGCGCTTATCTGCAATTGCCTGTTCCAAATCGCAATGAGTAGCTGCTATAACTCGTACATCGACCCTGACAGCCTGCCTGCCGCCCACACGCTGAAACTCTTGATCCTGCAAAACCTGTAACAGCTTGGCCTGAAGTCTGAGTTCCATATCGCCGATCTCGTCCAGCAGGATTGTTCCCCCATCTGCCAACTCGAACATGCCTGGTTTTCGCTGAAATGCTCCAGTGAACGCGCCTCGCTCGTAGCCGAAGAGCTCACTTTCGACTAATTCGGGCGGAAGCGCGGCGCAATTCAATTTCCAGAAGGGCTTATCAGCCCGGATGGATTGGGTATGCAATCGTTTGGCGATCACCTCTTTGCCGACGCCTGTCTCGCCCTGGATCAGGACTGGAACGGTTGAGGCGCCAATTTTCATTAGAATCGGCTCCAGGCTCTTCACCGAGAGGAATGGGAGCGAAGAAGCGTCCTTGGGCCGTACTGCTTCCAGAGCGAAAGCCGGCGAAGCAGACTCGGAAAGGGCCTTTTCAACCGCGCTCCCCAGATCTTCGTGGCTAATCGGCTTCGATAGAAAATCGGTTGCGCCGCTCTTCATGGCCTCGACCACGGTCACCGCGGATGACGCACACGACAGCATAATCACCGGTAATCGCCTGCCGAGCTGGCGAATATGCCTCAGCGCTTCGAGTCCGTTCTTACGAGGCATAAGCACATCGAGCAGCACGAGCGAAAACTTATCTTCGCGCTGGAGACGTTCTAGGGCTTCTTCCCCGTCGGGCACCGATTCCACCGAATAACCCCGGCAACGAAGCGCCATCTCGAGATATCCACGAATTTCCGGCTCGTCGTCGGCGAGCAGGATCTTTCCAGGGGAGCGCGCGATTTGAAAAGCACTCGACATAGGTCAGTAATCAACAATTCCGGCCGAGATTCCACGCTGCGCTGCGAGGCTCATTCCGGGTAAGCGGCAGAACAAACGAGAACAGGTTGCCGCGCCCGTTCGATTCCGCCCAAATCCGGCCATCGTGCCGCGAAATGATCAACTTACAGATGGCTAGGCCGAGTCCCGCGCCGGAGCGGTCCTGGTCGCCATTGCAAGATATATACTCTTCGAAAATCGTGGAGAGTTGGGCAGCTGGGATGGGAGGACCCGAATCCCGAATATCAACCCGGTACGCATTGGGCACATCCAGACTTACGTGCCGGCGCTCCGCGACGCCGGGCCGGAGGGCGATCATCGCGCGGCGTTCCCAAAAGAACGGATATCCTTTGATTTCGATGGCACCGAAACGCGGCGTGAATTTGCATGCGTTGTCGAGCAGGTTGATCAACACCTGTTCTATTTGTGCGGGGTCCGCCGATACGGTCCGCCAGGACGCGTCCGCATCCACCGTCAACTGAATCTCCTTTTCGTCAATAAAGGGCCTAAGCTCATGCACGGACTGATCGATGCAATCCGTTACGTCGATATTCTGAAGATTGAGCTTAGGATCGCAGCGGTTTCCAACCGTGAGTTGAAACATGTCCTCGGCCATTCTGGAAAGTCTCTCCACGCTGTGCCGCATGCGTGATAGAACTTCGGCTTCGGAGGGGTGAAGCGGACCTAGTTGCTGGCCGAGCAGCAATCCACAATAGCCTTCGAGGGCAGTGAGCGGAGCTCGGAAGTCATGGATCGCCCGTGCAATGAAGTTCGTGCGATCCTGGTCGTACTCCTGAAGCCTCATGATTACCTCGAGCGTGACCTGCAAAAGTGCGTTGGCATCGGTCTCCGCTTTCGGATCTCTTTCCGCAATCGCAGTTCCAGCCGTTAACTCCTTCTGAGCCAAGACCTGATCGAGGCAAACCCGCAGCGAGCCATTGGTAAGGGGCTTCAACAGAATGGCAGCGACGTGCCGGGGCAAGAACCCACGAAGCGATTCGACTTGTTCGCGGGATGCAATGAGAATGTTCTGATGTCCGTTATCCTCTCGCGGGAGATCGGGCAGGCTGGGCGCGCCGTCAATGTCCCAGATTGTCAGATCGACCGGGCCGGACACCTGATCGGCACAGCCCCAAGTAAGTGCGAACTCGTCACCTTGCAGCGACTGCAAGGTCTGGCGGCAGAGTTCAAACACACGTACATCGCGAGAGTTCAACAGCACCATCGCTCTTCCTCCGGCAAAAAACTGGCTCCTGAAGAGCCGACCCGAAAAGGTAATCGAGTTAGATGGTAAGGATCTTAGCACTTACATTCACAAAAGAGAACAGTAAATTGGACAGAAGGCAAAAAATTTCGATTCCGTGAAACAATCAAGTCCTAGTACTCCCGAGTGGCGGCCGATCAATCGAGTGCTAAAGCCAGTACTTCCACCGGAAATTGGAAGGATGTTTGCTTGTGGGGCCGGCGAATGCGGTGGTGGCATACGTGCACCAAGAGCAAGCCTGAATTCCGCTGCATCTTCCGCAACCTGAAGGCAGTGTTAGGAACAGCGGCAAACCAGATTGTGAGCGGATGCCCTTGTCAGACCAGTACGATATTAGCGATGGCCCACGGTATTGTGAAGGTGCGGTGGGCTGCGGCCGCAACGGAATGATCGAGCGGCGCAGAAATGCCCGCATTCCATTGCACTGTGTGCTGCGGCTTTCTCGAGAAGGCGAACCGGGGAGCTTGATCACGAAAACCGAAAACATCAGCAGTACCGGATTCTATTGCATTGTGCCGCATCAGTTTTCCGTGGGAGACCGGCTCGAATGCGACATCCAAATACCGGTGCATAGATTTGCGCTCTCCGGTTCCGAGCTGCATTTGACCTGCAAGGCAATGGTTACTCGAGTTCAGGCAGTCGGAGCCGAGTTCGGGATTGGTTGTGAGTTCCGGGAATTCGGTGTGAGGCTTCAATAGATCTCGGCGCAAAGTTGTATTCGATGATCACTCCGAGGATAAACGAGGGGACCTCTTTTTTGTCACCCTGCGGTCGGTGGCTCCGCAAGCTGCTGTAAAGCTGTAAACGGGCGATGCTGATTCTGAGCCGCGCGTCAGGCGTGCGCAGCACGTCTGCTTTAACCCAGCAAGCGGTTCCTGGAATTTTGCACCGGCAAACTAGTGAGATCGCCTGCGATTGTGGCGCTGTGTGAGAATGCAACTAAGTGGAAAGCTGTCCGATTTTTTGGGAACAGCTTGGTTTCCTTTATTCGAATAAAATCGGCACGTAGCCCTCTATCTCGTAATCTTTGATCGGATGAGCGGATCGCACACCGAACGCGATGAAACTCCCCTTCCCGAGGCACTTTCGAAACCGAAGCCGGAAGCGTAAGCGACCTAGGTCGGGGAGCATTCGGGGCTTTCCACGACGTTCGAGAGTGAGCCGCGACCATGGCGAGAGAAGCTCGTCTGCTTTGGCACCTTCGGGAGCGGTTTGGCCAATGTCTCACAGCTTCTCACGCGCGCGGCTCGGCTTCGCGTTGTTGGTCTCCAAAGTGCGGTGAAGCAATCGTTATGACGCGATCTATGAACGGAGGCCGCCCGGCCGTTCTCTTCTTGTGTATTGCAGCGCTGGTTGGGATGTGCGGCTGCGCCCGGAGTCCGGAGCAGAGATATGCCAAATTCTTCCAAACCGGCGTCGCACAACTCAACAAGCATGATTACCCGCGCGCCACACTGCAGTTTAAGAATGCCATCCAAGTAAAGCCTAAGTCCGCTGAAGCCTACTAT
>DATIMA010000214.1:0-14310 GCA_035475915.1 Bryobacteraceae bacterium | reverse complement strand
CCCTCATCCTGCCCGGTTTGATTGCTTACGCCGGGAATGAGGGTAATGAGTTGCGTGAAATTGCGGCCGTTCAGAACCAGCTTGTCGATCTGCTTGTTCGTCACGATGCCTGATAACTCGGCAGATTCGGTCTGCACCTGCGCGACATTCTCGCCGGCAACGGTAACCTCGGTGCTCACCTGGCCCAGCGTGAGCGTGGCATCCGCACGCGCCTTTTCCGCCACTCGGAGTACCAAGCCTTTGATCTGGTACTGTTGGAACCCTGGCGCTTTCGCCGTTATGTCATAGTGCCCGGCAGGCAAGCCGGAAACGAGATAGTCACCGCTGGCATTCGAGGTGACATCCCGCGAAAATCCTTGTTCGACATTGGTGACGGTGACGCTGGCATTTGGCACGATCGCGCCGGTAGCATCTTTCACCGAACCAGTAATAGACCCCTGTTGAGCCCATGCGCAAACCGACAGCGCCAGGGCCGTTGTCAATAAACAAACGTGCCTGAAAAGACTTCGCATATTTCCCCTGCTCACTCCGTCGCGGTGAATGATTCCCATTCGCGGCGGTGATCAACTTAGCAACTGCTTGTAGCAACTATACACCTTTTCTGAGCAACCGGAGAGACTGCAAGTAACAGGGGGTGCGAGTGCAACGGCAGGACCCGTCGCAGTTGTTCGCCCACGGAGAAGCGTTGCTGTGGTGCGAGTATTAGCCCGGCATGGTGCCGTGACCCCGCCAACCACTCCCCAAATTCCGGCGATACTCGAAACTGAGCCGCGCGCGAAGCAAGCGGTCGTCCCCCGCCCCGGTGATAACATCGCAGCTTCGACACAAAACCATGACAAACAAAGGCAAAGTAAGAGTCGGAATCATCGGATCCCGCTTTGAAGGAGACATTCACTGCGCTTCCTTCCAACTCATGCCGGAGGAAGCGGAGGTGGTTGCCATTGCATCGCCTACGCCTGGCCACGCCGAGCAACTCGCAAAAAAATATGGCATCCCGCGGGTCTTTCAGGATTACAAGCAGATGCTCAAAGAGCCGGATATCGAGATGGTCACCATCACGGCCCCGAACTATCTGCATGCGCAGATGACCATCGATATCGCGAATGCCGGAAAACACGTGGTTTGCGAAAAGCCGCTCTGTATCACGCTGGCCGAAGCCGACGAGATGATCGAGACGTGCAAACGCAAAGGCGTGCTGCTGGCCTATGCGGAAGAACTCTTCTTCACGCCGAAATATGTGAAGGCCAAAGAAATAGCCGATCAGGGCGGCTTCGGCAAGGTCTACCTCGTCAAACAGAGTGAAAAGCACTTCGGCCCGCACAGCGATTGGTTCTGGGATGTGGAGCGCTCCGGCGGCGGCGCGCTGATGGACCTGGGCTGCCACGGAATCGCGTTTTGCTACTGGTTTCTTGGCCGCCCCGCAATCAAATCCGTTTACGCGCAGCTTGGCACTTACGTCCATGGGGCCAAGACCAAAGGGGACGACGATGGCGTCTGCATCCTGGAGTTTGAGAACAACGCCACCGGCATGGTGGAAGTAAGTTGGGCGAAGCGCGGCGGCATGTCCGACCGCAGCGAGATCTTTGGAGAAGGCGGAGTGACTTACGCCGACCTGCACATGGGAAACGCGCTGCCCACCTACAGCGAGTACGGATTCGGCTACGCGGTGGAGAAGGCGCCGTCTACCCAGGGCTGGAGTTATCCGGTATTTGAAGAGCACTGGAATTACGGCATGCCGCAGGAGATGCGCCACTTCGCGCGCTGCGTTCGCGGCAAGGAGATGCTGCAGTCGACCGGAGAGGATGGGCGCGTGGTCATGCAGGTTTTGTACGCAGCATACGCATCGGCGGGCGCGGGTCAAAAGATTTTCATGCCGTATAAGCCAACGGCGAAAACGCCCATTGGCGAATGGCTGGGAAAACGCGGGAAGTGAGTTCGCCGCTGCTCGACAACATCCGCGCCCAGCCGCAAGCTCTGCGGCGGGTTGCGGAATATCAGCTTGGGCACGGGCGCGATGCTCTGCTTCGGTCCGCCGGTCTGCTTCGCTCCGCAAAGCGGGTCGTATTCAGCGGCATGGGAGCGTCGCTGTTCGCCTGCATTCCGCTCGCCTGCGAGCTTGGAGCGGAAGTGATCGACAGCTCCGAGCTGCTTTATTTTCGACAGTCGTTTCTGCAACCCGGTACAGCGGTGGTGCTGGTGTCTCGCTCGGGCGAGAGCGTCGAAGTCACGAAACTTCTGCCGATCCTCAAACAACGAAAGTGCGTTGTGATTGGCGTAACAAACGCGCCCGGAAGCCCGCTCGCCTCACAGGCAGATCAGGCGATTATTTTGAACAGCCCCGCGGATCAGTTGGTCGCGATTCAGACCTACACGGCAACCGTACTGGCGCTCCTATTGCTTGGGGACCCGGAGGTACGGGATCTCTGGTCCACGCTGGACCTCTTTGAGCGCCAGCTTCACGCCTGGACCGAAGCGGAATATAAGGACTTTCTCGATTCAAACGCGCCGGTTTATCTGCTGGGGCGTGGTCCGGCCATGGGCTCCGTGCACGAAGGCGCTCTGCTATTTCATGAAACCGCAAAGGCGTCGGCGGTTGGAATGTCCGCGGCGCAGTTCCGGCATGGACCGGTTGAAGTGGTTGACGTGGCATTTCGTGCCATCGTTTTTGGTACGGCGGCTGAAACGGCCACCCTTGATTCAGCGCTCGCCGCCGACCTCAGACGTATGGGCGCAAAAGTCTTCTGGCTAGGGCCAGACGTAGCGCCGCCGCGCTTTGCTCCGCTATTTGAAATCGTTCCCTGTCAACTGCTGGCCTTTCGATTGGCTGAGATCCGGGGAATCCGCGCAGGCGAGTTCCGATGGGCTCCGGCAATTACTCGTTCCGAAACCGGATTCACATTCGCGAAATCGCAATGAGTAGTTCCGTTCTCTGCGTCGACATCGGCGGCACGTCCAGCAAGGCGGGCGTCCTGGACGGCGCAGGGCAGCTTCACCTGATCGACTCCATTCCCACAAAACCCGAGGCCGCAGCGTTTGTTAGCCGTCTGTGTGATTTGATCGACCGCACGCGTGCGGGGGCCGGTGCAGCGGGTTACGCCATTGCCGGGATCGGCGTCGCCATTGCCGGCTTCGTCAGCGCCGAACGCGACCGCCTGGTATACAACTCGAACCTGAGCTGGCTCGAAGGCTTCCCCATCAAAGATCGTCTGCAGGAGCGATTCGATCTGCCGATTGAGCTTGAAGTGGATTCAAACGCCGCAACGATGGCGGAATATCGGTTTGGTTCGGGCCGGAATTCGAAGCGCTTCCTGTGTATCACATCCGGCACGGGTCTCGGCGTGGGCATGACAGTGGATGGTGTCCCCTTGCGCTTTGCATACGGCTGCCTCGGCGATATCGGACATATTATTGTGCAGCCCAATGGGCCTCTGTGTACCTGCGGCGGGCACGGCTGCGCGGAGATCCTGGTTTCAGCTCCGGCTCTGGCCGCACGCTATGGAGCGGAGGCCAGCCTGCGTGATGTCATCGAAGCTGCGCATGCGCGGGACCCCCTTGCAATTGCGATCCTGGAAGAAGCCGGCGCCTGGCTGGGTATCGCCATTGCATCCATCGCGAATACTTTGTTTCCCGATCACATCGCCATCGCCGGCGGGTTATCCGCGGCGGGAGATTATGTCTTAAGACCGGCTGAGCGGGTCTTTCGCGAATCGGCGAGTATACTGGCTCGTTCGAACGTCTCTTTTGCACGGGCGACGCTCGGCACCATGGCGACCCTGATCGGAGCCGCGTGGCCTTTTTGGGAGGATCGTAAAGAGGATGGCGAATCAAGGGCCGGATAGGCGGACGATTCTGCAGATGCTTTCGGTCGCGGCTGTTGCCAGCCAGTTTCCAGGCTTCAGTCGCTGGGCATACGCCGAAGAAGTACAAACTGCGCCCAGACCGGCGGCATATAAGCCCCAGTTCTTTTCGAGTGCGGAGTACGGCCTGCTCGATCGATTGACCGAAATGATTATTCCGCGCGATGAGACTCCGGGTGCGCGGGACGCCGGAGTGAGCGAGTTCATCGACTTTATGGTTGCGCATGATCCGGACATACAGCAGCCATTTCGGAGCGGTTTGCGCTCACTGCAGGAAGGTAACTTGTCGCCCGAACGGCTTCTCGCCGCACCTTTTTTCAAGTTGCTTCGTCGCTATACCGTAATGGGCTTTTACACAACCCGCATTGGACTCGAACAACTGGATTTTCCCGGGCTCAAGATGTATTCGAAATCGCCTGGCTGCCCGCACACTAATGATCGTGAGCACAAGCACCTGCAAGTGCTTCCGAGCCGCGACCAACGGGAGCGGTCTTGATGCCTAACCAAACCTACGACATCATCGTCATCGGAACCGGCGCGGGTGGTGGCATGGCCATCCATACGCTCTGTAAGGCCGGCGCAAAAGTTTGTGCTTTGAACGGCAGTCGCCGTTTAGACCCGCGCAAGGATTTCCGCAATCACCGCATGCCCTACGACATGAAGTTCCGCGGCTTCGGCGATCCGAAAGAAGAGAAGCAGCGCATCGGCTACATGGACAACGAGTACACGGAGGGTATTTGGGAGCACGATATCGTGTACACAACCGCGCCGGGGACAAAATGGACCTGGCCGCGCTGTTTCGCCGTCGGAGGCAAAACCAACTTTTGGGGGCGATCGTCTGCCCGCTTCGGCGATATTGATTTTCATGCAGCGAGCCGCGATGGATACGACGTCGACTGGCCGGTCACCTACGCGGAGATGGCGCCGTATTACAGCCGCGTAGAGCGGATGATTGGCGTCGCGAGCACGGTTCAGAACCGGCCCAGCAATCCGGACGGCGAATATCTGCCGCCCATGAATTTCCGCTGCCTCGATTGGATTCTTGAAAGCGGCGCTCGCAAGGTGGGCATTCCGTATCTGCCCGATCGCATCGCTCAATTAACCGTGCCGCACGCGGGTCATCCAAGCTGCCACTTCTGCGCGAATTGTACCGATGGGTGCGATACCGGTTCGTTCTTTTCCACTCCCTGGTTCTTTCTGCCGGAAGCTGAGAAATCGGGCAACCTGGAGATTCGCACGAACGTGCTGGCGAAGAACATCATCGCCGGTGAGGATGGGCGCGCCGCGGGTGTTGCGTACATCGACCGGAAAACCGGCCAGGAGATAGAAGTGTATGGCAAGGCTGTGGTGGTCGCCGCATCGTGCGTTGAATCCGCGCGCATCCTGCTGAATTCGAAGTCGCGCCGCTGGCCCACCGGCATCGCGAACTCAAGCGGTCAAGCGGGCCGCAATCTCTGCGATCATCTGTATGGAACAACCGCCCGCGGTTATCTGCCCCAGCTTCGCGGCCAGCCGAGTTTTCCCGATAACGTCTCATCCAGCACCATTGCCTGGATGCCGCGCTGGCAAAACCTGAACAATCCGCACGAGGAGCAGTTTATCCGCGGCTATTCGGTCTATCCCGACGGCGGCTGCAGCGAGTTTCCCTGGTACTTCGATGAGATCGAGGGATTCGGCCGCGAATTCAAGCGCGAGATTAAGCGGCGTTACCCGACTCCCGTCAGCTTCTATATACAAGCGCCTGCGCAGCGCAGCGACTTGAACTATGTCGATATCGATCCGGTAGTAAAGGATAAGTACGGTATCCCGGCGGCCCGGCTCCACTTTCAGTGGGACAAGAACACGCTCCTAATGTGGGAGCACGGAAAGCACGCTTGTGAAAAGCTGCTGCGCGCCAGCGGCGGCGAATACACCGGGCACGGCGAACCGCAGATGCCCGGTTACAGCCTGCATGAAACCGGAACGCTCCGCATGGGAAACGATCCCAGGAAATTTGTCACGAACCGTTTCGGCCAAACACATGACGTGCCGAACCTGTATGTGTGCGATGCGAGTGTGTTCCTGAATTGCACCGATAAGACCACCACGATCTCTATCCTGGCGTTCTCTCTGCGCACTTCAGAGTACCTGATAGAGAATCTTAAGCGGGGCTAGGAGAACAAGATGAATTCACGAATGGGCCGGCGGGAATTTGTGGGACTGTCTCTGGCGATGGCTGCCGCGCTAGGCGCGGAGGAACCGAAGCACACGTTCCCGACGGAAGCGCGCAAGAGACTCGCCGTTTCCACCTACCCGTTCCGGAAACTGATCCGATCTCATTTCCGGCGATCTTCTTCTACAAACTCGAACGGAATGTCTCTGCAGGAGTTTGCCGGCACAATTCCCGGCAAGTTTGACGTGCACGGAATCGAGCCCTGGAGTCCTCACTTCCAGTCGAATGCCCCTGACTACGTGCACAGCCTGAGGGAATCGTTCGACAAGACCGGCCTGCACGTTGTCAACATTCCGGTCGATTCGGAATCGGTGAAGCTGTGCGGGACCGCCGAGCAGCGGGACGCTGGCATCGCGGCTTATCGCAAGTGGGTGGATGCGGCAGTGATCCTGAAATCGCCAGGCATCCGGATTCACATGCCGCACGCTCCGGCGGGTCAGGAAATTGAGTGCGCGATGAGCGCGTTTAAGCCGCTGGTTGAGTATGGCGCATCGAAGGACATCGTCATCAATATCGAAAACGATGAGGCTGAGACGGAGAAGCCGGAAACCATCGTGAAGCTGATCAAGAGCATGAACAGCCCCTTTTTGCGCACGCTGCCGGACTTCTGTAACTCGATGGCGATTCATGATGACCAGACCTACAATGAGGAAGCGATGCGGATGTTGTTTCCGCTCGCCTACAACATCAGCCACGTGAAAGATTCCGAAGGCGGCGAGGGCGGCAAGTTCTTTCACGTGAATATGGACAAGATTTTTGCGATCGCGAAACAGACGGACTATCGCGGTTACTTCTCGATGGAATGGGAAGGCGCTGGAAATGATCCGTACGCCGGCACGCGAGCACTACTTGAGGCAAGCCTGCGGAATCTGGCGTAAACGGGGAACGTGCGGTATCAGTGGTCCATCTTCGTTCTCCTATGTTGCGCGGCCTTTTCGCAAACCACGCTGGACGCGCCTGCTGCGTTCGCCAAGGGCCAACAAGCGCTCGCGCATGGTGACCTGAAGAGCGCTCAATCCGCATTCGAACGAGTTCTGCAACTCGAACCGAACTCCGTTCCAGCCCGCGCGAATTTGGGCGTCGTCTACATGCGCCGTAAGCAGTGGAGCAAGGCGCTGGAGCAATTCCGGACAGCCGAGAAAGCCGCCCCCGGCAATCCCGGCCTGGAGTTGAATATCGGGCTCGCTTACTTTCACGAGAACGATTTCGCTTCGGCGATTCAACCCTTTCAGTCTGTGCTTTCGGCTCAGCCGGAGTCGGCGCAGGCTCGGTATCTGCTGGGGCTCTGCTACTTCGCAACAGACAAGTACCCCGCCGCCGTCGACACATTGCAGCCGCTGTGGCCTTCGCAATCAGGCAAGATGTCGTATCTTTATGTGCTCGCTTTATCCGCGGACAAGGCAAAGCAGAGCAGACTCGAAGAGGCAGCACTCAAACGGATGCTGGAGATTGGGGAAGATTCAGCGGAATATCACCTTTATATGGGCAGAGCGTGGCTCGCCCGGCAACGTAACCCCGAGGCCCTTCGGGAATTTCAGCTCGCTGTACAGGGCAATCCGAATCTGCCGTTCGTCCATTACAGCTTGGGGACAATTTACGCTGACAAAGGCGACTTTGCCCGGGCGAAATCCGAATTTTTGAAGGACATCGCCATTGAACCGGACCTTGCATCCGACTACGATGAATTGGGCGCCGTCGCTCTGAAGATGGATGCGCCGGCGGAAGCCAAACGGTACTACTTAAAGGCGGTTCAGCTCAATCCGCGGCTCGCCAGTTCCTATTTCGGGTTGGCCAAGATATATCGGGCCGAACACCAGTACTCCGAAGCGTTGCACACGCTGGATACGGTCAACCGGCTCGAGCCGAAGAGCGCCAGCGCTCACTATCTCAAAGCGCGGATTCTTATGCAGGTAAATCGACGCCAGGAGGCAAAGGTGGAATTCGACATCTCCGCGCAGCTCAGAAAGTCAACTTTCGATCGGCTGGAGGAGCAGATCAGCGGACGCCCCGCCCTGGACCCGCAGATGGGGATGCCTCATTAGACCGGATCGGGTACAGTATTGGCGTGGACGCGGAAGAAACAGCGGGCGAGGAGTGGGCAGAGTGGTATCGCTTGACCCCGGAGGAACGATTCCTGGAATCATCAAAGCTATGGGAGACCTATCTCGCGCTGGGAGGATCGCTTGAACCAGAGCCCGATACTCAGAGCCCTTTCTTCGATCCGGAAGAGTGGCGCGAGAGCGCTGCTCATGGGCGGCCAGGCGTGCATATTTTACGGTGCGGCCGAATTCAGCCGTGACCTGGACCTTCTGATCCTCCTCGACCCTGAAAACCTGGCCCGCATACGGAACGCACTGGCGGATCTGCACGCGGAATTGGTCGCTGTGCCGCCGTTTGATGCGAATCACTTGAAGCGCGGACATGCCGTGCACTTTCGTTGCCGCCGTGAAGATGTGGCTGGCCTGCGAATCGATCTGATGTCGTCGCCGCGCGGATTGGCTGGATTCGAAGAGCTGTGGGAACGACGCACCACAATCGAGATTGACGGTGAACCGATTGACTTATTGGCGCTGGAGGATCTGGTCAGAGCGAAAAAGACACAACGAGACAAGGATTGGCCAATGATCCGGCGATTGGTTGAGCAAAGCTACTTCACCAAGGCTGGAACTCAAAACCGGGAAGAGATCGAGTTCTGGTTACGAGAGCTGAGGAGCCCTGAGCTGTTACTCGATGTCGTCAGGGCCCATCCTTCCATCACCCAGACGATCGCCCACTTCAGACCTGCGGTTCAGGCAGCACTTACCGGACGCATTTCTGCTGTTTCTCGTGCGCTTGACGAAGAGGAAGCCGACGAGCGCTGTCGGGATCGCAGCTATTGGGAACCGCTGAAGCGCGAACTCGAAGAGTTCAGACGTAAGAACCGAGGCAAGGAATCAGCTTGAGACATGGCTGCCGCTATACTCGGAAGTTGTCCGAGTCGAAAGCACGGGGTTCCGCGGGGTTAGCGTAAATCTCCCATGTCCGAATACGATTTGGTAGTGATCGGTTCCGGCCCGGCAGGCCAACGGGCTGCGATACAGGGTGCGAAGAGCGGCAAGCGGGTGGCGCTGGTCGAACGGCGCGAGGTGATTGGTGGAGTGTGCATCAACACCGGCACCATTCCGAGCAAGACCATGCGGGAAGCCGTTTTGCACCTTTCCGGCTACAACTACCAAAACATTTACGGTGTTAGCTATCGGGTCAAAGAGAAGATCACGATGGCGGATCTGGCGTTTCGCGTACAGCACGTTATAAAGACCGAGATCGATGTCACGCAGGCGCAACTTTCGCGAAACGGAATCGAGGTCCTGACTGGAATTGCAAGCTTTAAAAGCCCGAACGCAATCCAGGTGGCGGGCGCGCGGGGAGCTTCCGAAATTACAGCCGACAAGATCGTTATCGGCACCGGAACGAAGCCTGCCTCCTCGCCCAAAGTTCCCATCAACGCACGGACCATCATAAATAGCGATCAAATCCTGGAGATGCCGTCCATCCCGCGCACGCTGATCGTCGTCGGTGGCGGCGTGATTGGGGTTGAGTATACGTGCATGTTCGCCACTCTGGGGGTGCGCGTTACCTTGATTGAGAAGCGGCCGCGGCTGCTGGAATTTGCCGATCAGGAGATTGTTGAAGCACTCTCGTACCATTTGCGCGATCACCGGGTGACCATGCGCCTCAATGAGGAGGTGCAGAGCGTGGAAGAGAGCGACGCGGGAGCCGGCGGAGTGATCGCGTATCTGGAAAGCAACAAGAAGGTCTCCGGAGACTCTCTCCTTTATGCGGTGGGCCGCCAGGGCAACGTCGACGAACTAAATCTGGAAGCAGCGGGGCTGAATTCCGACTCACGCGGACGCATCGCGGTGAACGAGAACTATCAAACAACGCAGCCGAATATTTACGCGGTCGGCGATGTGATTGGATTCCCGAGCCTCGCCTCGGTTTCCATGGAGCAGGGCCGCATCGCAGTGGCCCACGCGTTCAATAGGCCCGTGTCATCCAATCCAAGCTACTTTCCGTTTGGGATCTACACGATTCCTGAGATCTCGTTCATTGGAAAGACCGAGGAACAGCTTACGGATGAAGATGTGCCCTACGAAGTTGGCGTTGCTTATTATCGCGAGATCGCCCGCGGACAGATCCGCGGGGACACAACGGGACGACTGAAGCTCATCTTTCATCGCGACACCCTGGAGCTTCTGGGCGTTCACATCATTGGCGAGGGCGCATCCGAGTTGCTGCACATTGGCCAGGCAGTTCTGATTCTGAAAGGCAAAGTGGACTACTTCGTGGACACGGTATTCAACTATCCCACTCTTGCCGAGTGTTACAAAGCGGCCGCGTTCAACGGCTTGAATAAACTGTCGCGCACGTGATTACAGGGAAGAGAATGGCACACGACATAGGCATCGTCATAACGGAGAGAATTGCAGTTGCGGCCATTTCCGAAAACGCGATTTTGGGCTCATTGCGCGTAAACCCGGAAGACAGCAGCGTTTCGGATTTCCTGCTCGGCGTCCCGGCGGAAACCATCGTCCGGAGGATTGTTGAGATGGTGGAGCAGTTGGATCTGCCGCAGCCGCCCTCTCATATCGGAGTAGGAATCCCTGGCATTGTGCGGAGTGGAATCATCGAGGATTCTCCGAACCTGGTGCAGTTCAAGGGCACGCACATGCAGGAGATGGTGGCCGGCGCGTTCTCGCCGAAATTCGGCACGGTGCCCGTCTCAATTTTCAATGATGCCGATGTGATGGCCGCGGGCATGGCGGCGGTACGCGGTCACCTGGATCGCCTTGTCCGGGTGTGGACGCTCGGGACCGGTATTGGATACGGCCGCTACCCACATGGCGACGGTTTTTGGGAAGCGGGCCACTCGGTTGTCACGCTTGATCCCAAAGAGCATTTCTGCGGTTGCGGCGGACGCGGGCACCTGGAAGGGATCATGGGCCAGCGCGCCATGCGGCTGCGGTTTATGGATCTTGAACCGGAAGAGATCTTCGCGCACGCCGCGGCCGGCGAGGCGCGGTGCATTGAATTTACGAAACTGTGGCATCGCGCTCTTGCCGCCGCTACCGCCACCAGCATTCATTTGGATGGTCCGGGCAAGTTCTTTATCACGGGCTTCAATGCCCGATTCGTGAATGTCGGCCTTGTGCACGAGTATCTGCATGAGATGGTGAAGCTGAGTCCCTTGCAAGGGTACGCGCTGGAAGTTGTGCCGGGTGGGGAAGCGGTTGCGGTGATCGGTGCGGCGGTTAACGCCTCACAAGCCGCCGAGCGCAGCTAATCGACTCCGCTCTTTCGCCTCGCAGCCAGAAATTCATCATCCTTGTTCCAGGTGGGTAGCGCTGGCTGATTGGCGATATCGACTTCCAACCTGAGGCCGAAATCGGCCATTTGTTCCATACCCGTAAAGTCCCAGTCGTCGCGATATTCGTCCGAAGGCTGGTGATAGTGTTTGGCGTTGTATTCTTCGAAGATCGTCTTCCCGAAGGTGGCAGGCTTTCCGAGGTAATGCGTACCTTGCTCCACCGAAAAGGCTGGGATGCCGACGCGGGCAAATGAGAAATGGTCAGAGCGGTAGTAGAAGCCCTGCCCCGGTTCCTGGTCTGGTTCGATGGTCAAATTCATCTGGCCGGCATCGTGCTGGACCAGCGGCCAAAGCGTGGTGCGTTCGGCCCCGGTTACGGAGACATCTTGCGTTTTGCCGAACGGGTACAAAGCATCGTAGTTGATATCCACAGCGGTTTGCCCCGCGGGAACTTCCGGATGTTCGCCGTAGTATTGCGAACCCAGCAAGCCTGATTCTTCGGCCGTTACGAACAGGAAGATTGCGCTGCGATTCGGTTTCCGCGGAAGCGCCGCCCATACTCGGGCCATGTCCAACACGACGCCGCACCCGGTCGCATTATCCACAGCGCCGTTGTAAATCTTATCGCCGTTCACGGGCACGCCTACTCCGAGGTGATCCCAGTGAGCGGAGAAAACAACGGCCTGCGAGTTCAAGTAGGGATCGGAGCCGGCAACGCGCCCGACGACGTTCCTGCTCTCGATTTCGCGCAGTTTGACCGGGATGTGGCCCTGTATGCGAACCCCGAGCGGGATGGGCTGAAAACTCTTCTGATTCGCCAATTGCAGGAGTTGATCGAGGGTTTTGCCGGTGGAAGCCATTAGCTTCGCTCCGGCATCTTGCGAGATCCAGGCTGCCAGTTTCAATCCGGTTGCGCCCGGCTTCAGCTTCAGTTGCGACGCCTCACGGCCCCACGATCCGCTCACCACGCCCCAACCATATCCGGCAGTCGGGGTGGTGTGGATAATGATTGCAGCGGCCGCGCTCCGGCGTGCCGCCTCCTCGAATTTGTACGTCCAGCGGCCGTAGTAGGTCAGCGCCGGACCTCCGAAAAACTTCGGATCAGATGAAGACGGCTCATTGGTGAAGTAGACCAGCACTTTACCGCGAAGGTTTTGGCCTTTGTAATCGTCCCAGCCAAATTCGGGAGCCGAAATTCCGTGACCGACGAACACTGCTTCGGCATCAAAATCGTTATCGGGTTTCTGGGATAGCGGGACGCCGACGAAATCCTTGAGCGGCGCAAAGGAGGTACGCTCACCCTTGCCCGAAGCGAGCAGGCTGGCGCCCGGCAACGTAGCCACCGCAATCATGGGGACGCGCTGAAAATATGTTCCGCTGTCGCCGGCAGGCTGGACGCCTTCCGCTTTGAGTTGCGCTGCGATGTAACTTGTGGCGAGCCTCTCCCCGACAGTCCCTACACCACGTCCCTGCAATTCATCGCTTGCAAGATACTTCACGTGCGCGCGAATTCTGTTCCCCGACACGTGGGATTGTTGGGCGGCCAGCGGGAGCACAAGCGTGATCCCAATTAAAACTCGCAGGAACATGAGTCCAGTGTAGCCAGGAAGTTTTGCGAGGATTGTCTGTACACTGTAGATGAACTATGAACCCGGCAGCTTCTTCAACCGATGAATTCCCAGGGTAAATTGAAGATCTATCTCGGCTACGCGGCAGGCGTAGGCAAGACCTACGAGATGTTAGAGCAGGCCCAGGAACTGAAGGCCAGAGGCGCGGATGTCATCATTGGCTACTTCGAGCCACACGGGCGCAAGGACACCATCGCGAAAACCGAGGGGCTCGAGATGATCCCACGCAAGCGAGTGGAATACCGCGGGTCCACATTCGAAGAAATGGACACCGACGCGATTGTCGAGCGGCATCCAGATGTTGCGGTGATCGACGAGTTTCCCCACACCAATGTTCCCGGAGCGCCGCGCGAGAAGCGGTGGGAGGACGTTCGGTACATTCTGGATCACGGCATTGACGTGCTGACGACCATGAATGTTCAGCACCTGGAGAGCCTTAACGACCGGGTGGCGCAAATCACAGGTGTAAAGGTGCGAGAGACGATTCCGGATTGGGTGGTGAACCAGGCCGGAGAAGTGGTGATGGTGGATCTTACGCCGCGGGCGCTGCTGAATCGCCTGGAGCGCGGCGTGATCTATCCTCCTGAAAAGGCGAGGCGAGCGCTGGACAATTTTTTCAAAGAGTCGACACTGGTAGCGCTGCGCGAAGTCGCGATGCGCCAGACCGCGCATGAGGTGGAGGAGCGGATCGAGCAGACCGACGACGCGCTGCCGGCCATTAATTCGGTTTCGTCGCGCAGTGCGCGCGTCGAGGATGCGGTCGTGATTTATATCAGCGACGATCCTTCGACCGCGATGCTCACCAGGCGCGGGAAGCGCGTGGCAGACCTGCTTCACGCAAACTGTTTCGCCGTTTTCGTAACGGACCAGAGCGATCTTCGCTCACTACCTCCGGAGAAGCGCGCGGCGGTAGAACGGCACCTGAACTTCGCGCGCAACCTGCACGTCGAGACGCGGGTGCTCGCGGAGAGCGACCATGCCCGGGCCATTGTGGATTTTGCGCGGCTGCACAATGCGCGGCAGATCTTTCTGCCCAGGCTAGTAGGGAAGGGAGTGGACCGGCTGCTTGGAAAGAGCCTCGTGAACCAAGTGGTAAGCCTCGCCAATGACATGGAGGTCACGATCGTGGCCGACCGCCGTCAGGAGAGGCAGCCGGGGAAATAGAGGGGTGGGTTAAACTGGTGCATCGGGCCGTGGCGCAGCCTGGCTAGCGCGCTTGCTTGGGGTGCAAGAGGTCCCGGGTTCAAATCCCGGCGGCCCGACCAG
>DATIMA010000213.1:0-13214 GCA_035475915.1 Bryobacteraceae bacterium | reverse complement strand
TCAATTCTGGCGTACGGCTTGAGACGGCCGCTATTCAGGTTGAGTAATTCGAAAGCGATGGTCCGAGCGTGAACATTCGATGTCAAGACTTCATCGTTCCCGCTGAAAGCAATCGGGTGAACTGGCCGAGCGAGCGGCACGATTCGTTTGCGATGCCGCGTGAGATCGATCAGCGCAATATGCCCGTCGTCCTCAGGTGCAACCGCACGACGTCCATCCGAGGAAAGCACGACAGAATCCGGGGCCGGTTCTTTTGAGACGAGAGCAACCGGACCGTCCGGCAATCGCTGCTCATACAAATGAGGAGATTGATTGGGGTACGCTCCAGAAAATAAGATGTCTCGCGCGCCGGGTAGAAACTTCGCCCAACGGTACTCGATTCCATCGCCTTGTACGGGCTGATGCGTAGCGCCATCCGCTGAGATCAGCATCAGTTTGGTTTCATCATGAGCGTCCTGGGCGAGCGCCCAACGGCCGTCGGAAGACAGGTCCATTGCACGCCCTTCGCCGATACGCTTTGGGGTGTCAGAGCCGGCGTGTTCGATAAAGACGACGTAGTCCGCTCCCCCGCCCGATCCACTTTCGTCGAACAGGATGGATTTTCCGTCGGCGCTCATCGCGACCGCCCTGGACCAATCGAGCCAGGAGATATCCCGTTGTACGCCCCCCTCGAAACTGCCCAGCATCATCGACATGTGCTGAGTGCTTCGGTCGATCAGCACTCTTCCCGAAGAATCAATGTCGCGCAGTTCCATGCCGCCGGGCATCTGCGCTACCGTCCGGAGATGCCCGGCAAGGGTGACAGCAAAAAGCGATCGTTCGACTCCGGAAGCCGCCGCGGTAAACCATACTTCCCGCCCAGAAGGATGCCAGGCCAGCCCTGCTACCGAACCCCATCCAGCGCTGAGTACCCGCGCTTGTTTGAAAGAATCCACCACCATTACTCGGCCGGCATCGTCCATGGGTACGGAGTGTTCAACGAATGCAATCCGGTCACCCGATGGGGAAACGCGCAGATTGTCGAGCCGCGACGCGGAGCGGTATATGGTTTGCCCAGCATATTCGATGGAGTAATTCGAACCGTCCGCGGTAACAATAGCGAGGCGGCCATCCCGGCTCCAGTCCGCTTGCTTGGCTCGCTCGGAGATAACGTGCGGCGTGCCGTTGTTGTATGCCTCCGTTTCGAGCAGCATCTTTTGACGGTTACCGCTCAAGGTAAAGAAGCCGACTTCTCCGGCTGAGGGAAAGCCCGCAAGCCACGCATCCGTGCCGCCAAGCTCGCGCGCATTCGGTTCAGTGACTCCACTGAAATAGAGGCGGCTGGCCGCACCGTTCCAACCGGCGCTATAGAGGATGTTCTTTCCATCCCGGGTGAATCGCGCGGATGTAGAGAAGCCCTTCTGAAACGTCACTTGCTGAAACGATACCGGGCGCTCCAATGAACGGTACGCGCGCAGGCCGGCGATCACCACGATCGCGCACAGCAGAAGCAGCAGGCCCGAAATCCAGTACCGGAGCGCGGGTTTGCGGATTTCGCGCGGTGAAGAATCGTTGGCAGCAATGGCGGAGACGCCGTCTCCTTCAGGGTGTGCTGCCTCGCCGGCCTGCTCATGCGCCCGGTCGACCGGCGCTACGAACCGGTATCCGAGCCGAGAAATCGTTTCAATATAGATAGGACTCTCCGCCGAATCGCCGAGCGTGATTCGAAGCCGGTTCATGGCAGTGTTCAAACGGCTCTCGAAATCAACGACCGTGTCCGATGACCACAGCCGCTCCCGCAACTCTTCCCGTGTCACCACGTGCCCAGGCCGTTCCAGAAGAGCGCGCAGAATTTGAAATGGTTTCCCTTGCAATCGGACCCGTACGCCATGTTTTCGCAACTCCCCGGTCTGGAGATTCAGTGAAAACGAGCCGAACCGAACACCGCTAAGGGATGCCGGAATTCCCTCTACGATGCCTCGTGTGTCCATAGTGGGAGCAGTGATTGTTGAGTAAGACGCTTTCAAATCGATTGAGTTCTGTAAAATACTTGCTTTTTTGTAAATGACCCCTGGGAGCCGAACCTGAGTTGGGCATTCATCTGCTACAGCTACAGCGAGTTACTAGGTAACCCACAAATTAGCCGTAATCTACTGTACTGTTCGCCTGCGAAGGTTTAGGTTCGAACCCAGAGGAGCGCAAGATCGTGTTTCAGCGCGAGTCGATTTGTCGTTTTTGTCTGTCCCTGTGCACTATGGCACTATTGCCTGCAGGCGCCTGCTGGGGATTCGACCCGCCAAATACTTGTGTGCCGCAGCCGGTTCTTCACAAGCAACTCTCCGAAGCGCTATTGGCCGGTGATCGAAACAAGGCGCGCGTTCTGCTCACCTCTGCTATCGGCTGCATGCCCGACCCAAACGGGGTCGATCAGGTGGAAATGCTGAACCAATTGGGAGAGCTGAATCAAGCCGATTCCCGGTTGACCGAGGCCGAGGGAAATTACCAGCGGGCACTGGACATCAATCGAAACTCGCCGCGGCCGCTGGATATGGCAACCTCCCTCAACAATCTCGGCACGATTGCTGAAAAGCGCGGCCGGTATGCAGAGTCGGAAAAGCTCCTGCGTCAAGCTTATTCGATTCTCGAAGGAGCGCAAGTGCAGGACAGTCCGATGCTCGGGCAGATAACCAGTAACCTGGCAGTGAGTGTGCAAAAGCAGGGCAGGTATCGTGAAGCTCGATCGCTTTATGA
This sequence comes from Bryobacteraceae bacterium, assembly GCA_035475915.1. Lineage (GTDB taxonomy): Bacteria > Acidobacteriota > Terriglobia > Bryobacterales > Bryobacteraceae > Bog-105. Next base: position 10,484 of record DATIMA010000213.1, on the reverse strand, counting down.
CCAGGCATTCTCCCTGCTCAGGAAGTCTTCCGGGGATAACAGCAAACCCTTCGCCCTGGCGCTGATCAACGCGGCGCTCTTGAGTTATGAGACCGGGCATTTCGAGGAGGCATTGACGAAGAACGGCAAGGCGCTCCACATCTTGAACGCGCTTGCAGGCGCACCTTCGCTGGACAACGCTGTTACCCTCAATAACCTGGGGCTTACCTACTTCCAGCTTGGGCGATACACAGAGGCAGAGAATGCATTCCGGCAATCGCTCGCGATACGCACGAAATTGATGTCGCGAATAGATTCAGAAGCAATTGAAACAGTGAATAACATTGCGGTCCTCGAGCGCCGGACAGGCCGCGGCGGCGCGGCTGAGCAGGATACGCAGCATGCATTACAGCTCGCGGAGAAGGAACTGGGCCTGGAGCATCCGCTGATTGCCACGCTATTGAATACCCAGGGCCTGATTGCTGCCAGCGAACATGACTTTCGCCGCGCGACGGAACTGTATCAGAAAGCGGCCGCGGTCTGGCTGAAGACAGTCGGACCGGATGACCCAAAATACGCAGCCACACTTTCCAATCTCGCTCAAGTCCAGAGCCGGAAAGGCCATTATAAAAAAGCTCAGCAGGATTATGAGCAGGCGCTACGAATCGACTCCGCCCGGTACGGCACCCAGCATCCGCAGATCGCGACCGATCTATCCAACATCGCGGCGCAGTACTATTTTCAAAAGCACGATGAAGAGGCCATAGAACTGTACCGGCGCGTTGAAGCCATACAGGAACAGACGCTGGGGCCGGAGAGCGTAGAAGTAGCAAGGACCCTCCACAACGTTGCGGTGGCCCAATTACGTTCAAAGGATTTCGATGGGGCAGAGCGTTCGTACCGGCGGGCGATTCCTATCTTCCAGAAGTCGCAGGCGAGAGAGGGTGCGATCTTATCCCAATGGTTGAGCGAATACGCAACAGTTTTGCGGCATCAAAAGCGTTTCGGAGAGGCAGAGCAGGCGGACGTGCAAGCTGTGAGAATCCAAGTGCGACGCGCCATTGAAGCGAAGCCGAACAGCGCGACGCCAGGCGCATTTGCTTCTGCAACACCCTCAACCTGAACACGGATCGTCGCGTTTTGGGACACCACGATTCCACAAGCAGACAACGTATCTTCATTTCGCATGGAGGGACAGTAAGCCGGGTCTAGCCCAGCATAGGTTTGGCGTCTCGGCGCGGTGGCAGCCGGGTTGCACATGCGTTCCTTCAAAAGGCAGGAAAAACCATGGGTGGGGCGTCAGACACGGGAGATTCCGGGCCGGCTGGCCAGAATCGGGAAACGCTGCAAACGCGCGGGAGGCAGCCCAGACGCATTTATCGTTTCGGCTCGTTCGAGCTGAAGACCGAAACCGGGGAGCTCTCTAAGCGCGGAATCCACCTCCGATTGCAGACAAAACCTCTGCAGGTTTTAGAGGCCTTGCTTGAACGCCCAGGCGAACTGGTAAGCCGCGAGGACTTGTGCAACCGGCTATGGCCCGGAACCTACGTTGATTTCGAAAGCGGTTTGAACACGGCCGTTAACCGCCTCCGTGGAGCCCTTGGCGATTCGGCGGATTCACCGCGCTACATCGAAACTCTACCGCGCCTTGGGTATCGCTTTCTCTCTCCCGTTGAACTGACAGAAGAGGCCATTCCCCTTGCCGCAGAGGCTGTTCCAGCGCCTGCTATTCAGGGAGTTTTGCCACGCGCTGCTCCACTGCCGCCCGCCGCGCCGGAATCCGGTTCTGCCCTTTCCGCGCGGCGGCGGTTCTTGAAACCGCTGCCGGTTGCAACCGTGGCCAGCATAGCCGCGATATCCATTGTTTCTTTTGCATATCTCAGGCCGGACGCAAATACGCCGCATCATCCCCAGCCGGAATTCCATCAACTGACGTTCCGCTCCGGGAAGATTCTCAACGCCCGGTTTTCGCCCGATCCCGCGGCTATTGTTTACACGGCCAGATGGCGACCAGGCGAGCGCGACACGTATCTTCTCAATCTGAAGAATGCGAATTCGCGAATTCTCCCGTTCGCCTCCGGCACACTGGAAGCGGTTTCATCGCATGGCGATCTTTTACTTGGGTCCATGAATTCCGCACACGCAAATCCGGGTGGCGCACTGTCTCGTGTCTCCATGACAGGCGGCAAGCCGCAAGTAATTTTTCAACAAGCTGAGGCGGCGGACTTCGACCGAAGCGGCCGGACCCTGGCCATCGTGCGGCAGAACGGGTCTGCATCAGTTGTGGAATTTCCGCCCGGTCACGTGATCTATAAATCGCACGGCTGGATCAACGAACTGCGGATTGCGCCTTGCGGCAGCATCGTCGCATTTCTCGATCATCCCGTCAGCGATGACGACGCGGGATACCTACGAATTGCGCGTTCAAACGGGACATCGAGGCAGATGACAGGTGAGTGGAGTTCAATCGACGGGCTCGCCTGGTCGCCTTCGGGAAACGAGATCTGGTTTACCGCCAGCAAGAGCGGCGATGGAAGAGCGTTGTATGCGGTTTCGGAAGGGTCGCGACTGCGCCGCATCTCAGATTCACCTCTCTCTTTGCGTGTCCTTGATGTTTCGGCTTCGGGCCGCACGCTGGTATCGCTGGACAACTACCGGGTCACTATGATGGCCGCGCTTCCGGGCGATTCCGCGGAAGCAGACCTGTCCAAATTCGATTTCTCTTTGGTTGAGGATCTATCGAGCGATGGAAAGCTTGTCCTGTTCACCGAAGGGGGCGATGGCGGCGGGCGGCACTACACTGCTTTTGTTTACAATCAGCTATCCCGTAAAACAGTCCGGGTGGGTCCCGGCCGTGGAGTAGCGCTGTCACCGGACAATAAATCCGTGTTATTGATTGATCCGGAAGACCGCGGCGAACTGACTCTTGCGCGGGTGGACGCCGGGCAATCGAAAAGAATTTCCGGTGACGGCTTTCAATACCAATGGGCCCGATTTCTGGGCCGGGATGGGACAACGCTGCTGGTCGGCGGATCCTATCCGGGTGATTCACCGATTGTCGCCACACAAAACATCGGCAGCGGCAAACCTGTTAAGCTGCAAGGGATTCCGTATCTGGACCACGTTGCGGTATCGCGGAACGGATTGCGATTGGCCGGCGTAACCGCCAAAGGCCTCTGCGTTGCCGTTGACCGCGCAACCGGTACGCTTCGAAACGTCACCGCACAGAATCCTGCCGTTCCGATCGCGTGGAGTTCGGATGGGAAGAGTCTCTTTGTCTTATCGCCCGGCAGTTCTCCAGGAGACGTGTTTCGAACTGATATTGAGACCGGCAGGTCGGAGCTGTGGAAATCGCTAGGGCCGAAGGAGGTCAACGGCTTTGTAGGATTGGCCAACGCGGTAGCCGTGCCCGAGATCGGCGCTTACGCTTATTCAGCGGCCTGGGATCTATCGCGCCTGTATGTCGTGGACGGCTGGTCCTAAGTAATCTGGTCCTGAGCAGGCTGCCAGCTAGCTCGGCCGCGAATACGTAGGGTATACGGGCGCAGGCACTGCCTGGTACGCTCCGCCAGTCTCCAGAATCCGCCGCGCATCTTCGCTGAATAAGACCCACAGTCCGTAGACGCCCAGCGCCGTACCAAGCGGGATGTGAAACAGGTTTAGCACCGAGATCACAATCATCAGAATGCGCGACCAGGATTTGTAATTCAGCAGGCCCCAGCCTCCAATAATGGACGGGAGCGAGAGCACGAAGAAGAAAATGGCGATGCCAACTCCGATGGTCGCGACAATGGGAGCGGCTACAGCAGCATCACCAACATCGGCGTTACCGCTCTGGACGGCGGAACTGATGAAGGTGGCGATCCCGCCCATTACCAGTAAGATGATGCAGCCGACAAGCGCACCCAAGCCGCCCATGATAATGTTCAGAATTCCGAGAATTCGTATGTGCTCCCGCATTTGGGGATTCCTCCTCTTACAGACTGCGCATACGTTGAATAATACGCTAAAGCGGGGCGGGATGTTCAGTGCGGATAGTAGGAGCCAGCTTTACATTCGTGTAAAGTGTAGAAAACACGATAAACTGAGTCATAGGTGACGTCCGAAAACAGCTAATGATCCCATTGAGCCCGCTGCTCGCGTTTCTTTTTGCCCAACCAACGCTCGGTTCCCGCATCGTGAACGGGCTGTTCGATGACACGTTTTCGGGAATTTACCAGTTGTCGTTCTTCGATTGGGCCCTGCTGGTTCCGTATTTCGGCATTTTGGTCATCCTGTCGATCTACGGCCTGCACCGCTACGAAACGATGCGGCGGTACCGGAAGTACCGGAAGAACCTGCCTCGGACGGCATCCAGGAATTTCGAACGATTGCCGCAAGTGACCATCCAATTGCCGCTGTACAACGAACGCTTCGTCGTCGACCGGCTGCTGGAGGAAGTCTGCAAAATCGAGTACCCCCGCGAGTTGCTGCAGATTCAGGTTTTGGATGATTCGACCGATGAAACCCATCCCTACACAGAACGCCTGTGCAATGAATACCGTGCCTCGGGGCAGCCGGTTGAATACCGGCATCGGATGAACCGGCGCGGCTACAAAGCAGGAGCGCTGCAGGAGGGTTTGGAGACGGCTACCGGCGAGTTCATCGCGATCTTCGATGCCGATTTTGTGCCTCCAGTCGATTTTCTGATGCGCACCGTGCACTTCTTCACCGATCCGCAGGTGGGAGTGGTGCAGACTCGCTGGAGTTACCTGAATAAGGAATTCAGCATCCTTACGCAGGTGGAGGCGATGCTGCTGGACGGCCACTTTGTGCTGGAACACGGGGCTCGCTGTGGATCAGGACTCTTTTTCAACTTCAACGGAACGGCGGGAATTCTGCGGCGCAGAATGATTGATGATGCCGGCGGGTGGCAGCATGAGACATTAACTGAGGATTCAGATCTCAGCTACCGCGCACAACTGAATGGTTGGCGGTTCGTCTACGTGCCAGCCCTAGAATGCCCCTCTGAGCTGCCGATTGAGACCTACGGCTTTCAGGTGCAGCAGGCGCGCTGGGCGAAAGGCTTGACTCAAGTAGCAAAGAAGCTTCTCCCGCGGATCTTCAAAGCCGATCTGCCGTTTCGGGTCAAGGCCGAGGCATTCCTCCACCTGACGCCTAACATTTCGTATCCGCTGATGATTGCCGTCTCTCTACTGCTATTGCCGGTGATGATCGTGCGATTTTATATGGGCCTGTTTCAGATGGTAACTATCGATCTGCCCCTGATCATCGCCTCGTTCTGGTCCATCTCGGCGTTCTACCTGTACGCGCAGAAGGAGCTTTATCCGAAGAGTTGGTGGAAATCGATTGCTTTTCTTCCGATGTTAATGGCGGCCGGCGTTGCGCTCACTGTAAGCAACAGCAAAGGCGTGCTGGAGGCTCTGTTCGGCATTCAGACTAGCTTCGCCCGTACGGCAAAATATGCAATTGGAACGCAGAAAGTGAAAATACACTCCGCTGCGTATCGACGGAAGAGTGGTTGGCTACCTTACATCGAAATTGCGATTGGCGCGTATTTCGTGTACATGGTCGATTTTGCCATCGAGACCCTGAATTTCTTTGCCATTCCGTTTCTGGTGCTGTTCGTGTGCGGTTACTGGTGGGCAGGTTTCACTACGCTGTACGAGGAATATCGCGATAAGCTGCAATGGCAGCGGGCGCGAAAGCTGGCCGAAGCGAGCTAGTGAATTGTCAGGGTGAGTTTGCTGATATGCGTCAACAAACCGCTTGCTCACGCGCGCGGCTCAGATTCATTTGAGGCCGAGCGCTCAAGACAAGCAAAACAGGGTTGGCAGGGAGGCAGGGATTCGAACCCTAATACGCAGATACAGTGTCTGCGGTCCTGCCGTTAGACGACCTCCCGAGAACCAAAAGCTTTGCTTCTGCCTTGAGCGTACGGTCTCCCGATAAGTTCATGTGCAATCGAATTGCCAAGAATTTGTAATAATGGCGATCATCCCGTTGAACTACGCAAGGAGTTTTCATGCTCAAGGCTTCGCTTGTCATTTGCTCGCTGGTTCTCGCCGCAGCGCCCGCGGGCGCGCAGAGCAGTAACCACAACCTGCTCCGGAATCCAACCGTCAGCCAGAACCAGATCGCGTTCGAATACGCAAATGACCTCTGGATCGTAGACCGCGAAGGCGGAGAGGCACGCCGCCTCACCAATGGCGTCGGGCACGAAAGCGGTCCTCATTTCTCGCCCGATGGCACACAGGTTGCGTTCACGGGAGAATACGACGGCAACGTAGATGTGTACGTGATCCCGGCGGCTGGTGGTGTTCCGCGCCGCGTAACCTATCATCCGGGGCCCGACGTGGTCATTGGCTGGACTCCAGATGGCAAACGGATACTGTTCAACTCCCGGCGCGACAGCTATGCCGATAGCGGCCAGCTCTACACGATCGCGCTGGACGGGGCACTCCCGGAGGTTCTTCCGCTGCCAACCGCTGAAGACGGATCGTTCTCGCCGGATGGAACGCACCTTGCCTACGCGCCGGTGTTCCAGTGGCAGGCGGCGTGGAAGCGCTACCGCGGCGGTCAGACCGAAAAAATATGGGTGGCCGATCTCTCCGATTCGAGCGTGGTTAAGATTCCACGCGAAAACTCCAACGACTTCAATCCCATGTGGGCCGGCGGCAAAATTTACTTTCTGTCAGACCGAAACGGGCCGGTGAGTCTGTGGGCTTATGATGCGGGATCCGGCAAGGTAACCGAAATTGTCAAGAACAACGGCCTGGATTTCAAATCTGCTTCAGCCGGAGGCGGAGCTATTGTTTATGAGCAGTTCGGTTCGCTATTTCTCGTAGATCTGAAGTCCGGTAAGAGCCGCCATGTTGATATCCGGATCTCTGCCGATCTGCCGGAGGTTCGCCCTCATTTCGAGAAGCTAACAGTCGCGAAAATTGAAAATTCAACCATTTCTCCCACCGGCCAGCGGGCCCTGTTCGAAGCGCACGGCGAGATTCTGACAATTCCCGCCGAAAAAGGAGACATTCGAAATCTCACCAATAGTCCTTCGGTTGCCGATCGTGATCCGTCCTGGTCGCCCGATGGAAAGTCGATCGCTTACTTTTCCGATGAATCCGGCGAATACGCACTTCACATTCGCGATCAAAATGGTCTCGGCCAGGCCAAGAAGATCGATCTGGGCAAACCGCCTTCGTTTTTCTACTCGCCTGTCTGGTCACCCGATAGCAAGAAGATTGCATTTTCCGACAAGCGGCTGAATCTCTGGTATGTGGATCTCGACAAGAAGACTCCCGTCCGCATCGACACCGACCTGTACGACAGCCCGGGATATCGCTTCGATCCGAACTGGTCTCCGGACAGCCGCTGGATCGCCTACACCAAGCAGCTTCATAACCACCTTCACGCGGCGTTTGTCTACTCAGTGCCCGATGCAAAGTCAACCCAAGTCACCGATGGTCTAAGCGATACGCTGTCGCCTGCTTTCGACCAGAGCGGGAAATACTTATATTTTTTGGCCAGCACGGATGTGGCTCTGAGTGCCGGTTGGATCGATATGTCCAGCATCGCGCATCCGGTAACCAGCAACGTGTACGTAATGGTGCTCCGAAAGGATCAATCTTCGCCGCTCAGCCCGGAAAGCGACGACGAAAAGGCGGCTGCCGATTCTAAGGACGACAAAGCGAAGGCAAAAGAGAAGACGGAAGCCAAAGACGAGAAGAAGACGCCCGCCGAAGTTCGCATTGATTTCGATAATATCGGCCAGCGCATACTAGCCGTGCCTCTGCCCGAGAAAAACTATTCGCAGGTGGTCGCGGGCAAAGAGGGCGTTCTTTACGCAGTCGAGAATCCTTTGGTTCAAGTTGCGCCGGGTCCGCCGCAGCTTATCGTAAGTAAGTTTGATTTCAAGACTCGAAAGACGGAAAAGATACTTGAAAACGTCAACGTGTTCAAACTCTCAGCAAACGGCGAGAAGATGCTGTTCAAGCAGGGCGAACAGTGGACGATCGCGGCCGCGGACAAGACGCCTAAACCGGGCGATGGCGTGCTCAAGCTGGCCGGGATGGAAGTGTATGTCGATCCTCGCGCCGAATGGAAGCAGATGTACCAGGAAGTCTGGCGCATTGAGCGGGACTTCTTTTACGATCCGCATTTTCATGGTCTGGACCTGAAAGCGGCGGCGGAATTCTACGCTCCCTACGAGGCGAGCATCGCCTCGCGCTCCGATTTGAATTACCTGTTCGAAGAGATGCTCGGCAACATGACAGTGGGCCACATGTTCGTAGGCGGGGGCACCCAGCCGGAAGTCCCCAAAATCAAAGTGGGTCTGCTTGGCGCGGACTACAAAATTGAAAACGGGCGATACCGCTTCGCAAAGGTCTACAACGGGGAGAACTGGAACCCCAAATTGCAGGCTCCACTGACCCAGCCAGGAGTCAATGTTGCGGCGGGCGAATATCTGCTGGCCGTGCGCGGCCGCGAACTGCACGCGGGTGATAACCTCTACAGCTTTTTCGAGGAAACCGCAGGCCAACAGGTTGTGATGAAGGTGGGTCCGAATCCGGACGGTAGCGGCTCACGCGAAGTAACCGTCGTTCCGGTGGATAACGAGCAAGGACTGCGCCACCTCGCCTGGATTGAGGGCAACCGCAGAAAGGTGGATTCCCTGACGAATGGCAAGGTCGCTTATGTTCACCTGCCCGACACGGCGCTGGGTGGATTCACCAGCTTCAACCGCTATTTCTTCGCACAGATCGGACGCGAAGGCGCCATTCTGGATGAACGATATAACCACGGCGGCGACATCGCCGATTACATCATCGACTATCTGAACCGGAAGCCCATGGGACGAATCGCCACCCGTGAAGGCGAGGACATTACGGATCCGACGCAGGCGATCTACGGGCCCAAGGTGATGATTGTTAACCAATTCGCTGGCTCCGGCGGCGATGCGATGCCGTGGTACTTCCGCAAGGCGGCGCTCGGACCCTTAGTTGGAATGAAGACGTGGGGTGGATTGATCGGCATTGGCGGCTACCCCACACTGATAGATGGTGGGCACGTGACCGCGCCCCGCTGGGCATTTTATGGACTGAAGGGCGAATGGGAAGTGGAGAATCACGGCATCACGCCGGATGTCGAGGTGGATCAAGACCCCAAGCTGGTTAGGGAAGGTCATGATCCGCAGCTTGAGCGCGCGGTGGCGGTCGAAATGGAATTGATGAAGAAGAATCCGCCCGCCAGTTACAAGAAACCAGCGTATCCGAATTACCATCAGCGGTTTGAAGTGACCACGCCGTAAGCTGATCGAGCCGCGTCGGTGCTGTAACATACCAGTCAAACCACATGCGAACAAATCGGCGTACTTTTTTAATGGCCGGCGGATTGACAGCCGCGGCCGCAACCCGGGCATTCGGGGCCAGCGATATGATCCGCCTGGGCCTGATTGGATGCGGCGGGCGCATGCGGACGCTGGCAGGCGCGGCCCAGAAAGCGCTGGGGTGCCAGATTGTTGCGGTTTGCGACGTCTATGAGCCTCGCCGGGATGAATTCCGCGAAAAATCGGATAATCTCGCGAGCACCCACGTCGAGTATCACGAAGTGCTCGCCAGGAAAGATGTGGATGCGGTCGTCATCGCTTCGCCAAACCATTGGCACCTGCAGATGGCCACCGATGCCATCGCGGCCGGCAAGGACATCTATTTGGAAAAGCCCGTCACCCACACGATTGAACAGGGCGAGGCGCTCGCCCGTACGGTGCGCGCGTCCAGCCGGATACTACAGTCGGGCATGCAGCAGAGAAGCTGGGTGCATTTCCAGAGTGCGGCCGAACTAATTCAGGGAGGAAATATCGGCCGGGTTACGCGAGTTCGTACCTACTGGTTTCAGAACTATCAGGAGCATACGCCCAGGAAACCCACCGATTTAGAACTGCTCGATTGGAAACGCTGGCTGGGCCCCGCGCCAGACCAACCCTTCTCGGAGGAAAAATTCCGGAACTGGCGCTGGTTTTGGGACTTTGGCGGAGGCGCGATGACCGATCTGTTCACTCACTGGATCGATGTCGTGCATTGGGCGATGAAATCATCCGAACCCAATTTCGCCCAAACGATTGGCGACCGCTACGTCTTTGAAGAATGGCAATGCCCGGACACCATCCAATCCGCGTTTCGCTATCCGGGTTTCGAAGTCGGCTATGAAGGGACCATGGTTTCCTCCGTCGATGATGGCGGCCTGGAATTTCGCGGTACGAAGGCAACCCTCAAAATCAACCGCAGCGGATTCAACATCTACCGTGAAGGCGTGCGGAATGACAACCCCATATTGAGCGAGCGCAGCTTTGAAGACGGCACGATTGCCCATATGCAAAATTTTCTCGATTGCGTACGAAGCCGCAAGGAACCGAATGCGCCCGTGCAGGCGGGCGTGAGTTGCGCGTTGGCCGGTCACATCGGAAATTTGGCGCTGCGCCGCGGCGGGCAATTGACTTGGCCACA
>DATIMA010000212.1:0-7255 GCA_035475915.1 Bryobacteraceae bacterium | reverse complement strand
CTGGATGTGCGCGTGATGCTCATTATGCTGGCGATTGCGCTGGGCACCAGTATTCTATTTGGCCTTTTCCCGGCATTCGAAGCCACTTCTGTAGACCTCCGCTCCGCCTTGGCCGAAGGCGGCCGCGGCTCATCGGGCAGCCGCCGCCAATGGAAGCGGCAGGCATTGGTGTTCGCCGAAGTTGCGCTCGGGGTGGTGCTGGTGGTCGGAGCAGGCCTTCTGATCCGGACGTTTGCCAGCTTGGCGAACCGAGATCCTGGATTCAATCCGAACCACGTGATGACCGCCTCTCTCTCACTGCAGGACGCTCGCTACAACACCACCGCCGCGGGCGTCCGCCTTTTTCGCGAGAGCCTGGACCGTATTAGCCAGATCCCCGGGGTCGAATCGGCTGCCGTCGCGCTCAGTCTCCCTTACCAGCGGCCATTGAATGCTGGGGTCCAACGGGTCACCGGTCATGACATCAGTGGCAAACAGAAAATTGTCAACTTCGATTACGTTACCCCCGGCTTCTTCAAAACTCTGCAAATACCACTGCTGCGGGGCCGCGCTTTCACTACTGCAGATAACGCCAGTTCGGCAAAGGTAGCGGTCGTCAGCGAGTCGTTCGTTCGGTACTATCTTCCGAACACCCTCGATCCGCTGGGCACACACGTCGATGACTATCAGATCGTCGGTATCGCCGCCGATACGCAGGAACAGAGTGGCTGGGGCCGGGGATTCGGCCCGCTCAACGCCTTCCGCGATGTGTACGTCCCGGCCGCACAGTTCCCAGACGGCCTGTTCGCGATGGCAAATACCTGGTTCTCGCCGAATTGGATTGTTCGCACTCATGGCGTCGTTCCTGGTTTGCAGGAAGCGATGCGTCGCGCTTTGCAATCGGTCGATCCGCGCTTGCCTTTCTCCGCGTTCCACAGCATGTCCGAAGTGCGCGGGGCTGCTTTGGCCAAGCAACGGTATTGGGCCGCTCTGTTTTCAGCACTTGCCGGCCTGGCCCTGGCTCTGGCTGCACTCGGACTCTACGGCCTGATCGCGCAATCGGTCGCGCAGCGGACGCGTGAAATGGGCATTCGCATGGCCTTGGGCGCCACGGTTGAAAATGTGGTGCGGGCGGCCGCTGCTCCCGGCATTGCGCTTGCGCTTTTGGGCATTGGAGCGGGATTGGTACTGGCGCTATTTGCCACGCGTTTGCTCAAAAGCCTTATCTGGGGTGTTACGCCAACCGATCCGCTCACATTCGTTGTCGTCGCCGCAATACTCATTGCAGTGGCGGGATTTGCCAGCATTCTACCGGCGCTCCGCCTCACACGCCTGGACCCCGCGGTGACGCTGCGGGATGAATAGGCGCCTTGCCATCTCGCTCGTAGTACCACCAGTTTTGGAACACCTTAGATCCCACGGACGGATTCCAACCGGCGCGTAGTGATTCTAAGCTCGAAACATCATGATTGAGAGATCGTTAAGCCTGATGAACAAAACGAAGGACCTGTGGTGCCGCGCCGTCCACAACCAGCCGATGTGGCCCGTCAACGGACGTTATCAGTGCAGATGCTGCCTTCGATATCACCACGTTCGCTGGACCGAGCCCGCCGTCTGTGAGAAACGAAACGCATTGAATACCCGCTAGTTATAATCGAAGGGTGTTTCGCCCGTCAGCCGCCATTCTGCTCGCCATCATTGGCTTGGCCGGCTGCGGCAACAAGCTCCAGACCAAAGACAAGGTGCAGGAAGCGATTGTGCACCGGCTGGAGACGAGCACCGGGCTTGATATGAAATCGCTGGATGTGAACACTACCTCCGTGAAGTTCGATAAGAACATGGCTTACGCAACGGTTGCCTTCCATCCTAAGGGCGATTCCAGCGTGAACAGCGGGATGGTAATGAAGTACACCTTGGAAAGCCGTGACGGCAAGTGGGTAGTGGTGAATGTGGCCGATTCGCAAGGGCACGGATTTGCGGGGCACGGCGCGGCCGGTGGGACGCAGCTACCCCCCGGGCATCCGCCTGTAAGCGGCGACGCTCAACCCCCAAGCGGACCAACTCAATGAAAGTCGTGGCGGTACTCGGAGGCGGCCCTGCCGGCGCTTCGGCAGCCGAACGTCTCGCAGCCGCCGGATTGAGGACCATCATCATCGATGAGAAGCTGGCTTGGGAAAAACCTTGCGGCGGCGGCATCACTTACAAGGCCTATTCTCAATACCCTTACCTCATAGAAAACGATACGCCGAAGAAGATGGTGACGGACACGCTGCTGGCGGCTCCGAAATCAGGCGTCTTCAAGATGGCGCTTACTCGCCCGCTGGTGATCTATTCCCGGATCGATTTGAATGGAATGCTGCTGCGGCGTGCTGAAGCCGCGGGCGCGGAAATCGAGAAAGAGCGTGTGATGGGCCTCGATCGCAATGGATCAGGCTGGCGCATCCGGACTCGCTCATCGCGAATCGATGCCGATTATTGCGTAGTCGCCACCGGCGCGCGCAACCCGCTGCGTGATGTCGGTACGCAATACACGGCCGAAGACACCATGTATGCGCTTGGATATTGGGTCCCCAGCGACCAGGCGCATATCGACATTCAGTTCCTGCCGAATCTGGAAGGTTATATTTGGGTGTTCCCGCGAGCGGGTCATCTTTCGGTGGGCATCTGCGGGAAGAGTGAATCGGCGCAGTGCCTTCGCGTGCGGTTGGAACGGTACATGGACGAGAAGGGCCTTTGCCGGAGAGATGCCCGATTTTACGGGCACATGCTGCCCGCGCTGGGATCTCGCGGCTGGCGGAACAACCGCCTGGCGGGCGATGGCTGGATCGCCGTGGGCGATGCCGGAGGATTAGTAGATCCGATCACCGGCGAGGGATTGTACTATGCGGTTCGTTCGGGCGATCTTGCCAGCCAGGTGGTACTTGCCGAACAGGAACCCGAGAAGCAAGCAGAGACCTACCGGCAACTGATTACGCGCGATTTTGGTCTTGACCTCACCTATGGGGCCGGGCTGGCAAAGCGCCTCTTCTGCGGGGCCATTTTCTTTGGCGCAGTGCCAACCCGCATGATCGATTTCATGAAGCGCAGTCCGAAGTTCTGCGAAATCATGCAGGATCTGTTCGCCGGAACCCAGCCTTACCTGGAATTGAAAAACCGGCTGCTCCGTAACGTCAACACCACGCTGCACGAAATTCTGATGAGTTTTTTATTCCGCAAGCTGATCCTCGGCCAAACCAGAGTATGAACACGGCGCAATCGGAAGCTTTATTCGCGCGTGCGAAAGAGAGCATTCCGGGCGGTGTGAATTCGCCAGTCCGGGCCTTTCGAGCCGTCGGCGGCACGCCGCGATTCATTGCCCGAGCCGACGGCGCGCACATCTTCGATGTAGATGGCAACACATACATCGACTATGTGTGCTCCTGGGGTCCGCTGCTCTTCGGGCACCGTCCGAAGCCGGTGATCGATGCCATTGCTTCCGTGCTTGAACTGGGCACTAGTTTTGGAGCGCCAACGGCCCGCGAGGTGGAGCTTGCGGAACTGATCATCGATGCCGTACCTTCTGTCGAGATGGTGCGGCTGGTCTGTTCCGGAACGGAAGCGTGCATGAGCGCCATCCGGGTGGCGCGCGGATTTACCGGCCGGGAGCTGACGGTGAAATTCGAAGGCTGTTATCACGGCCATGTCGATTCCTTGCTGGTGAAGGCCGGATCCGGTGTGGCGACGCTGAGCTTACCGGATACCGCCGGCGTGCCCGCGCGGTTTTCCGAAACGACGCTGGCGCTGCCCTATAACGATCTGGACAGCGTGGAAACCGCCTTTCGCAAACAGGGGGATGGAATTGCATGCGTTATTGTTGAGCCGGTCGCCGGAAACATGGGCTGCGTACCGCCCGAGCCCGGTTTCCTTGAGGGATTGCGCCGGATTACACAGCACTATGGCGCGTTGCTGATTTTTGACGAAGTGATCACCGGTTTCCGCTTGAGCCGGGGCGGTGCACAGCAGCTTTACAGCGTGACTCCCGACCTGACGACGCTCGGCAAGGTCATTGGCGGCGGTTTGCCCCTTGCAGCCTATGGCGGCCGGGCAGACATCATGCGGAAGGTCGCGCCGGAGGGCCCGGTTTATCAGGCCGGAACGCTCTCCGGAAATCCGCTGGCGGTGACGGCAGGCATCGCCATGCTACGGCAACTGGAACAGCATCCAGAAATTTACGACACTCTGGAGAAGACGGCTGCTGAACTGGCGGCAAATGCGCCCTCCCAAGTATGTGTGAACCGCGCCGGTTCCATGCTGACCTTCTTCTTTCATCCGGGGCCGGTCAGGAACTACGAAGAAGCGAAACGGTCGGACACGGGAGCTTTCGGCAGGTTCTTCCAGCGCCTGCTGGATCGCGGTGTGTATTTGCCGCCCTCGCAGTTTGAGGCGATGTTCCTTTCCGCCGCTCACACTCCCTCCGATATCGCGCTTACGAAATCGGCAATCCGGGAGTGCGCCGCGGCTGCCACGGCATGAACGACACTCCGCGAGTTCTGATCACCGGAGCAGCCAGACGCATTGGGCGGGTGATCGCAATCGAACTGTCACGCCGTGGATTCGCGGTTGCCATCCACTACAACGCGTCCGTAGCAGATGCCGAGCAGACTTCTCGCGAATGTGACAAAGCGCCAATCTTTCAGGCGGATCTTTCGCGGGTGGACGAGATTCGCCGCTTATTCCGCGAAGTGCGCGAACGGCTCGGTCCATTGAATTGCCTGGTAAACAACGCGGCCCGCTTTACGCGATTCAATGCGCTGGACATCGGTGAAGCAGACTGGGACTTCATCCACGACGTGAATCTGAAAGCAACTTTCTTCTGCTGCCAGGAAGCGGCGCGGCAGATGAAGCCTCAAGGCGCGGGGAAGATCGTGAACATCAGTTCGCTGGGCGGAATTCGCCCCTGGGCAGAGCATGTTCACTACTGCGCCTCCAAAGCGGGCGTGATTATGCTCACCAAAGCGCTCGCCAAGGCGTTTGCGCCGGAGATCGCGGTTAATTCGGTAGCTCCCGGCGTGATCTCGTTTGACGATGTGGATCTCCCGACGCAAGCGATGATCGACGCCACTCCTGTCCGCAGGGCAGGGAAGCCGGAAGAGGTGGCGGACGCGGTGCACTTTTTCCTCACCGCCCCAGACTTCATTACGGGACAGATTATGGCAGTGGACGGCGGTTTGAGCCAGCGCTGATCGAAGTAGGAGCCCGCTTGCTGGCGCGCTGTTCTGAATGCCCCGGCTATTGCTCTCCGTTTATTGAGATGCTCAGTGATTCGGTTGAATCGTCCGTGCTGGTTCTACAGATAGATTGAGTTCCCCAAATCGATTGCGTGCCCCAGATGGACTGCGTGCCCCAGATAGACTGGTCTGGCAGAATGACATGGGTGCCCCAGATGGATTGCGTACCCCAGATTGATTGTGTACCCCAAATGGATTGATTCCCGCATACCGAGTTATAGCTGCACAGTATATACGCGGTTCCCGACTGCGAACTGTACGTTGCAGTGGGAGAAAGCGCTGTGCCCTTGAATGCGGTTCCATCTGCCAGGGCCGCCTGGATGTCCAGGTATCCTGCACCGACTGTGAAGACGTCGTACTCGCTGGTATAGCTCTGACCGGTGGTGGGATCATATGCGGTGCTGGCCGCGGGGAAGCTTTTATAAGCGGTGCGCATCAAGCGTGCTTTCACCTGGTCGGGCGTGAGGCGCGGATGGGCCTGGAGCAGAAGGGCCGCAGCACCGCTGACGACTGGCGCTGCCATGCTGGTGCCACTCAACGTGAAGTACGCATTGGAGGCTTGGGTCAGATCGGTCGATTGGTAGTAGCTCAAAGGCACCGAATTTTGCGGGTAAAGGGCTGCTAGACTTCCGTTTGGCGATAAAAGGGAAGCAACAAGATTGCCGGGAGCGACCAGATCCGGTTTTACGATGTGATCGACCTGGGTCGGACCTTTCGAGCTATAACTGGCGATGAAATCGTCGTTGCGGCCGGGCGTTCCCATCGACTTCGTGGCACCCACCGTAATCACGTAGGGATCATTGCCAGGCGCACTGACGGTTCCGTATCCGTTGTTGCCGGCTGAGTTATCACGTCCGCCGTTCCCCGCGGCCACAACCACTACGATTCCCGCCTGCCATGCCATTTCGACAGCCTGGCAAAGCGGATCGAAAAGATAGCTTTCGTAAACAGGCCGCCCGAGGGAAAGATTAATTACGCGAATGTTGAATACGGACTGCAGTGCGATGGCTTCGTCGATTGCGGCAATAACCGAAGCGTCGGTCCCCTCTCCGTTCCCGTCCAAAACCTGCAGATCAATCAGGTTTGCATTGGGAGCAACGCCAATGAAGTGGCGAATGCAATCCGCACAGGCTGAATCGGCTCCGTTTCCGGCGACAATGCCGGCTACGTGCTCTCCATGGCCGTAGTCGTCATTTGTGTCGCCTCCAACGAAGCTGTCCCGGAAGATGACGCGGCTGCCACTGATTCCCTGGAGATCATCGTGCTCGGAAATTCCACTATCGATAACGGCCACGCCGACACCCGAGCCATCAAACCCAAAATTCCAGGCGGCAGATGCGTTTACGGCCGCGGTGGTGTTGTCGAGCAGCATGTGAACCTTCCGATTTGGCGATATGAAAGCCACGTCGGGATCCGCTGCCAAAGCCGTTAGAGCGGCAACAGGCAAGGAATACGATTCGGCTTTGATAAGGCGCAACTGACGTTTGAGCACGCCGCCCAGGTTCATGACCATCTGGTGATGGGCCATAGTTGGGTGCGTTTTGAATTGAACGATGACATCCACGTTGGAATTTGGATCTGCATTCCGCAGGTCCCGCGAGATTTTGGCTTGCTGGCCGAATGCCGCGGCCGAAAATACCGTCAGAGTTGAAAGTGCGAGCAGTAGAGGCTTCATAATTTCCTGTATCGCGGACGACGAACGGCAACCGCAGTGGGTTCTGATGGCCTGACAGCCAACGTGGAGATATTTCGGCTTGGAGAAGAGGCTCAACGGCCGGGAAAAGGGGCTGGGATCGGTCGGCGACTACCTATAGACTGTCAATTATAGGCTAAATTTCTTAAAAAGTATCTGGACTTAATGAAAAAAGTAGATAAAATCAAATAGTCCGGAAAATACTACCGGTTCATTCAGAAAGTGCCATGCAAGTGGAAGGCAATCGCGTTCCCTCTGTTCTGTTGGGTAGCCTTTGCCGGTCATGCAATTAGTGCCGATGCCGGCCTGGATCCTT
>DATIMA010000211.1:0-12379 GCA_035475915.1 Bryobacteraceae bacterium | reverse complement strand
ACACGAATCGAAGCGGTTTCCCGGGGCAGTTGTTGCGGGGCTTTCGATTCCATGGGGTTTTGCGCGCGGCGACGAGGACATTGCCGGTTATCACGCGATCTGGCCGCGAGATATGGTCCAGGGCGCTATGGGCAAATTAGCTTGTGGCGATGCCGAGAGCGCTCGCCGGACGCTTTTCTATTTGAGGTGTACGCAGGAAGCGGACGGGAACTGGCCCCAGAACATGTGGCTTGATGGCACGCCAAACTGGACAGGCACTCAGATGGACGGCACCAGCTACGGCGTGCTGTTGGCAGATTTACTGCGAAGAACGAACGAACTGAAAGATTGCGCGCCGTGGGAAATGATTCGCAAAGCCGCCGGGTTTCTGGTTCGAAAGGGTCCTGTGACAGAGCAGGAGAGATGGGAAGAGAATTCGGGATATTCGCCGAACACGATGGCGGTGGAAATTGCCGCTCTGCTGGCCGCAGCGGATTTCGCCGACGCGGAGCGGGAGACCAAGTTGGCGGAGTTTCTGAGGGAAACGGCAGATGCGTGGAACGAGGAAATAGATGAGCTCACTTACGCGCCGGACACAGAGTTGGCGCGGCGGCACGGGGTCAAGGGATACTACATCCGCGTCGCTCCGCCAGAGGTGATGCAGAGCGGGCTTCGAAATGACACCAGGATTCGATTGAAAAACAAACCGGAAGGATGCGCGGAAGTACAAGCAGTGAATGTGCTGGGCACAGGTGTATTGGGCCTGGTGCGGCTAGGCTTGCGCGCGGCAAATGATCGGCGCATTCTGGACAGCGTAAAAGTGGTGGACGCCACTCTGAAGACGGATATCTCGAACGGCCCTGTATGGCGCCGCTACTCCGGTGACGGATATGGTGAGCATCCGGATGGCACGCCGTTCGACAAGACCGGCCAGGGCCGGGGATGGCCGCTGCTGGCAGGCGAACGAGCGCATTATGAAATTGCGCGCGGCAATTTCGCCGAAGCGGAGAGGCTGCGGAAAACGATAGCAGCCCAAACCAGCGAATGTGGCATGATTCCGGAACAGGTCTGGGATGCAGCGGACATTCCAGAGCACCAGCTTTACAATGGGTCTCCCACCGGTAGCGGCATGCCCTTGGTTTGGGCCCATGCGGAATATATCCGGCTGCTGCGTTCGCTAAAGGAACGGAAAGTCTGGGACATGCCGCCTCAAACCGTGCAACGGTACCAGGTAGCGAAGAGATCCGCCCCGTTCGCCATATGGACCTTCGGGCAACAGCGCGGGCGCTTGCCTGCCGGAAAAAAGCTACGCGTGGATTGCCTTAGCCAGGCGCGCGTGCGCTGGAGCATGGACGATTGGAAGACCACGAAAGAGAGCGAGACGGTTAATTCGGGGTTGGGGGTGCATTACGCGATACTCGACACATCATCATTAAAGGCAGGCGGCGCGGTCAGCTTTACTTTCTACTGGCCGGAATACCGGCGTTGGGAAGGCCGGAACTTCGAAGTAAAAATTGAAGCGATATAGAGTGAAAGTTCTTCATGGGCTTTGAATTTTCCAGCGTTCCCGAGCAAGCGGCTGAACTGCTGCTGAATTTGGGCGTTGCGCGCGAGGCTTTTGAGAGCGGTGGTATGGAGGCGCGCTCGCCGATAACGGGCGAAATTATTGCGCGGTTCCCCGGCGCGACCCAAACCGACACGGATGCCGCAATCAAAGCGGCGCATTCTGCATTTCTGGAATGGCGCAGAGTTCCCGCTCCGAAGCGCGGCGAACTGGTCCGGCTGCTGGGTGAAGAACTGCGAGCGAATAAGAGCGCGCTGGGACGGCTGGTAACAATTGAAGCCGGGAAGATCATCTCCGAGGGGCTTGGAGAAGTACAGGAAATGATCGATATCTGCACGTATGCGGCAGGGTTGTCGAGACAGTTATGCGGGCTGACAATTGCGACGGAACGCCCGAATCACCGCATGATGGAAACCTGGCATCCACTGGGCGTAACCGGAATTATTTCGGCGTTCAATTTCCCGGTCGCGGTCTGGTCGTGGAATGCGGCGCTGGCGCTGGTGTGCGGCAACTCTGTGGTGTGGAAGCCTTCCGAGAAGACACCCCTCACGGCTCTAGCGACTCAGGCGTTGTTTCAACGGGCGGCTGAGCGGTTTGGGAGCGCTCCAGAAGGGCTATCGTCGGTTTTGATCGGCGGCCGGGAGGTGGGAGAATCGCTGGTAAATCATCCGCTTGTGCCGCTGGTTTCGGCGACTGGATCCACGGCAATGGGACGCCAGATCGCTCCACAACTAGCCCAAAGGTTCGGGCGGGCGATCCTTGAACTGGGTGGAAACAACGCTGCGATCGTGTGCCCCTCGGCAGATTTGGATCTGGCTCTTCGGGCCATTGCTTTTGCGGCGATGGGCACGGCCGGCCAGCGATGCACAACATTGCGCCGGGTATTCATGCACGAAGGCATATACGAGAAACTGATGCCGCGATTAAAACAGGTTTATGGCTCGGTACGTATCGGCGATCCGCGCGACGACAGCACCCTCGTCGGCCCGCTAATTGACGGCTCCGCATATGAAGGGATGCAGAAGAGCCTGGCTGAAGTACGGGCGGCGGGCGGACACGTTACGGGCGGCGAACGGATTTGCGTTGGATCTTTCGAAGATGCATTCTACGTTCGTCCAGCTCTGGCAGAAATGCCCGGGCAGACAGACACAGTGCGCCGCGAGACGTTTGCGCCTATTTTGTATGTAATCCGCTATCGCGATTTCGAAGAGGCGCTCCGCTTGCACAACGACGTGCCGCAAGGATTGGCTTCTTCCATCTTCACGACCGACGTTCGGGAAGCCGAGCTGTTTTTATCCGCGCAAGGTTCCGATTGCGGCATTGCGAACGTGAACATCGGGCCATCCGGCGCCGAGATCGGCGGAGCGTTTGGCGGCGAGAAGGAAACAGGTGGCGGCCGCGAATCCGGTTCGGATGTCTGGAAGTCATACATGCGCCGCGCAACTAACACCATCAACTATGGGCACGAGTTACCGCTGGCGCAAGGAGTGAAATTCGATCTTGATTAAAGGTTTCCGACGCAAGCCCGCCGATGAAAATTGTGTGACGCTACGCGGCGAACAGGACTCTATGAACCGAAGAGGATTGCTATGAAGAATGAACCGTTTCTGACCGACGTGAAAGAACTACGGGCCAAGGCGCGCGCCAGCATTGAAAAGGGCGCCGTAACTCCCTCCTATCTGGCCGATGTGAAGCAAACCATCGACATCCTGCAAACCGTGCTGGCGACAGAGATTGTCTGTGTACTGCGATACACGATGAACGCAATCGCCGCCACTGGCATTTCGAGCGACAGTGTAAAGGAAGAGTTTGAGCAGCACGCGAAAGAAGAGCAGGAACACATGCGGGCCGTGGCCGAGCGGATCAATCAGCTTGGGGGAAGGCCGAATTTCAACCCGGAGGGTTTGGCAACACGATCGGCGTCGCAGTATTCCGAAGGCGCAAACCTCATCGAAATGATTAAGGAGAACCTGGTAGCCGAGCGAATCGCCTGCGAACACTATCGCGAGTTAATCCGCTTTTTCGCCGATAAAGACCCCACTACGCGCGTGATGATGGAAGGCATTCTGGTGAATGAAGAAGAACACGCGAACGACATGCATGACCTGTTGACGGCACACGAAGGCAAGCCCATGCTTCCGAACTAGTGGTCTGTCGCAGTGAATTCGTTACTATTGAGCCGAGATTTGGGGCCGATTGGCAATCGGCCCGCAGGTTGCCTTCGGCCAACCCGCCCCACAGGCAATGGTAATGAACTCTCCGCGACAGGCCACTAGATGAGCGTAACAGGCGCGAAATCAATCAGGCCGAAGTCTTAAGCACATCCTTGCAGTACTGGTAGCACTTTGCGACTTCTTCCTGCGAAGTGCCCGCACCTTTGTACTCATATTCAATAAAGGCGGGAATCGGATACCGGTTCTTCTTGAGAAGCAGAAGGACCTGCTTGATAGGCGTGTCTCCTTCGCCCCACGGCACGTTCGGACCCTGGTCTCTTTTGCGATCTTTGAGATGCAGAAGCACGATATCGCGGTGGTTCTTCTGGATGTAATCGACGGCGTCGAAGTTAGCAGCAGTGAAATGGCCGATATCCAGATTGATCCTGAAATAGTTGGACATAGCGAGCGCCTTCGCGAAACTTGCGGGCGTGGCGAACTGCTTCGGATCCTTAACGTCAGAGTGGCCGTGCATGGCCACAATCATCTTGTGCTTCTGGGCAAAAGGCGCGACCCGCTCCGCTACCGGCAGGGTAGTTGACGCCGTGATGATGCCTACACCCAGCGCTTTCGCCATAAGAAAACCTCGATCGATTTCCTCGTCTGTGAAATGTTCGTTAAAGCTGTAGTTGTAGGCGTACAGGTTAATGCCGGCATTGTTGAATTTCGCACGGACCTGTTTGAAATAGTCCAGCGGCACGCTCAGCCGCCACTCGTGAACCTCTTTCTCATGCGCGGCGGATGCGGCACGGCGCTGTTCGCGAGTCATATTTTCGCGAGGGAACGCGTGTTCCGGGGCGGTCGTGCCGCCGAGTTCAACGTGCGGCGAGAAGAGTTCACAATCGCCAAGGCCGTCCGCAACCATTGCCTGGATAGCACCATCAAGCGGAAGGTCACGAAAGCTGTAGGACTGAACGCCGAGTTGAACACCGTCGATTTTGGAATCAATGGTTTTGGCTAAAGCAGCAGAAAGCGGCAGGCCGGCAATTGCAATTTTGAGGAGGTCTCTTCTGGAAGAAATCATGAGTTTATCGCGAAAGAGAACAGTATACGCCGGGGCTTTGTATTGTTCAGTGAGATATGGGCGGAGCCGAGATGGCCGCACCGTGATTGGGAACAGCCGCGGGTTCCGCGGATTTTGCATTGATGGTGAATATGTTCATCCCGCCTTTGGTTACGTCAATTGCTCCCTGATAGGAGCCGGTCGAAGTAACCTTGTGGTCGCCGGCGCGAAGTCGCAAGACCAGGGGCGTCTGGCCTTTCGACTGGCCGTCGATGCTGATGGGCATCTTCTCAGGATCGGAATAGATGTGAACGGTCTCAAGGCTATCGTCCAGCAGGACAAAGCGATCCTTCTCTTCGGGTACGTGGATGATCCCCTGTGCAGTTCGATAATCAGGCGCCGACATCGTGAAGGTGTGGCGTCCGTTTCGCAGCGGCAGATCGCAAGGGGTGGCACACTTGAGAGAGTCGTCGCCATCCACGACAATCTCGGCCGCCGCAGGGCTGCTTGCAAAATGAACGGGGATCTCGGTTTTTTCGGGTCGTGACTCGTTGGGCACGGTTGGCGGAAGGGCTTGTCCGTTCGCTGGAGCTGCTGCGGGAGCGTTGGCCTGCCCGGGCTTCGTAGTTGTTGACGCATCCGCTGGTCCAGCGGCAGGCTGCGTGGCCAGACGCTGTGCAGCTTGCGGTGTTTGTGCCGCTGAATACGGCCGGACACCGCCATTCGTCCGGAGCATCCAAGTAAATAAGAGCCCTCCGGTCACCAGGAGTAAAACTGCCGCCGCGATTCCAATCTTCTTTGTTGAGAACCCACCGCCCTCGTCTTCGTAAGCGGCATCCGCTCCGCGGATTAACTTCGGACCGCTCTGATCATGCCTAAATTCGGGGCGTGCCGGAACTCGAGTCATTTGTTCCGAGCCGTCGAGGCTTCTTGCAGAGGAAGAGGTCCAGGCAGGCGCTTGAGTGGCTTGCACTTCTGCCGCGCCCGACGGAATGGACCGCGCCGCCGGTGCGCCCAATGCGACACCCGCTCCTGCTTTCGCTGCCGCTGCATAGGCAGCACTCTCGCGCGCGGATTTGCTGACTTCCTGATGGCGCAGGGTTTCGATCAGCAGCGAAACGCTGGCCGCACCCTGATTACCGGGACTCAGATCAAGCGCTTCTTCAATGAAGGGCAGGGCGGCGCGCCAGTCCTGGGATGCAACCAACCGGGCATGTTCGACAAGAACTGCTGCTAATCGCGAAGAAATGGATGGATTATCACGATCCAACTCGCGTGCAGCCCGCAGCTTCTCGATCGCAAGCGCGCGAATACCCGCATCGGCCAATCTCTGCGCTTCATCGAGTAGCGCAGCCGCTTGGTTCCGCCGGCGTAATTCGGTGCGTTCCGGCGATTCCCGAAGATCGGCGCTAATTGAGGCTTGCTCCGGCCCGTGATCACCCGCGTCAACCCGGTGATCAACTTCCTCCACGGATCCGGGGTTTTCTTCACGCCGCAGAAGCTCTTCCTGCTTACGATTCAGCCGCTGTATCTCAAATTCGAGTCCCGGGTACTGGCCGTAAATGCTGCGCAGCACATCCCACTGATTGGAAGCTTCAAGAAGCTGCCCTTGCGACTCGTAATGCCGGGCGCGGGCGACAATCGAATTCACAAGATTGCGGCGTTCCATCACAATCCGGTACGAATGCTGAAAGGTTTGTTCGTCGGGAAACTGCTTCGCCGCGTCCTTTAGAAGAGCGCATTTTCTGTCGAGGTCCGCTTCCGCTTCAATCCGGGTGTGAAATCGGGCAATCGAGGCGGAACTCTCCTGCCGCTGCAGGTCTTCGGCTTCGATTTTGAGCGCCTGGAAGAGGGGTTCGCGCGGCCGCCGGCTGAGCGCGGCCCGGCAAATCTCGAGCACTTTCGCGAAATCGCGGGATTCCAGCGCCTTCTTCCCCTCGTTATACGCGCTGCGTAGTTCATCCCGTTCGGAGCGGATCTGTTCATGGAACGCGAGGTACTGCGCTTCTGTATTCGGATGTCCGGGCGCAAGCTTGCCAAGTTCAATGACCCGCTCCAACTTAGTGATCGCGGTGCTCATTTCGCCGTTGCGGTACGATTTGAGCGCCGAATCGTACAACTCCTGCTTTTCCTGGCGCAGCTTCACTAGCTGCTGCTCGCCGCGGCTGATCTCGGCAAGCAAACTCTTTGCCGGCTCATACGAACGATCAATCTTGAGAATCTCATCGATGGCCTGCCGCGCCTTGCTGAACAGTTTGTTGTCAGTATGCTGGCGAGCGATCTGATGCCACCGCTCAATCTGGGTAGCACTTCGCTGGCTTTCAATGGAGTTCTTAAGTGCTAACGCATCGACGTTAGAGGGCTCAAGATTCAGAACGCTCTGGACTTTTTGCAAGGCAAGCGGATACTCTTCCTCTTCCATCCTGGTGCGCGCGCTTTCCAGCAACTGCTCGATGGTTTTCGCGCGCGCCGCCTGCTCGGCCTGGATGCGAAGAAGCGAGATCTCCGGGTCGATGTTCCCCTCCGATTCAAGCTCGTGAATAATCTCCATCGCGAACTGGTAATCGCTGTCGTTCAGGGCTTTCTTGACGCGGGTGATGCGCGGCAGAATCTTGCTGCGATCAAACACCTCAATCCGCTCGTTCCTGGCCGATCGCTGCAGCAATTCCGAAAAATCGCGGACGCTTGAGAAGCGATGATAGGGTTCTTTCGCCAGAGCCCGCTGTACGGTCTGGCTGATCTGGACGTTTACCGCGGGATTCAGATCCGAAATGGAGAGAGGCATTCGAGACCGAATCGCTTCAATCAGTTCCTCGGCATTCTTGCCATCGAACGGCTTGCGCCTGGTAAGCGCTTCATAGCAGACAACGCCCAGCGACCAGATATCGGACCGCGCGGTAGCCGGTTTCAGATCGAGTTGCTCGGGAGCCATGTACTGCAAAGTCCCCTTCACTCCGGTCCGGGTCTCGGCGTCTGCAAGATGCACAACGCCAAAGTCGATGATCTTGACGGTATCGTCATCCATGACGAAAAGGTTGCTCGGCTTGATATCGCGGTGGACTACTCCTTGATCGTGAGCGGCCTGCAACCCGCGGCATGCCTGGCAGATAATTTCCACCGTCCGTTCGGGCGTAAGCCGCTGGCTTGAGGTCTTAATCAGCTTATCGAGCGTTGTGCCCGGAAGCAGCGGCATCACGAAATAGGGCTGCTTCCACTGATTCTCGACAAACTCGCCAATATCGAGGATATCGATAATGTTCGGATGACAGAGCCGGGCGAGCACGCCCCATTCCTTGTGGAACATTTCAATGGAGTCGTGATCGGTGGCGCCCTTAATGGTCTTTACGGCAACGAAGCGCTTGGTGACGTTGTCAAAGGCTTTGTAGACAACGCCCATACCACCCTCGCCAATGGGTGGGCTCTCGATGCGGTAACGGCCGGCAACTATGCTCGAGCCCGCCATTGTCGGTTCCTGTGGATTAACCAGCATACCAGGATCGCTGAGCGCCGATTGGGTAGAATCGCACCATCAAAAGGCCCCAAAAACGAAATCCGGCCTGCGTTATAGAGCAGACCCCTGCGAAACAGTCGCGAGGTCCCATCGACCCGAATGGCGCCGGCAACATGACGGGCAATCCTCGTCACTCTCATTTTCACACGGCGGGGTCAGAGGATACCCACTTTGGGGCAGATTCGGGCCAGCCGGTCCAATATTACTGCTGGCCAAATAACGATTTCAACTGCTTTACTGCCTCGGCGAAGGCGATGTAGATATTCAACAGACCAAGGCCGCTGAGAGCGCCTCGAAAATAGGGTGACATCCAGAAACCCGCGAACCGATGTAAGTGAACTGGCACCCAGCTCATCTCCCAACTCTTCAGCCACGGGAAGACAAGCAGAAACAGGCCGAGTTCGAAAGCGAAAACGACGAGACAGAAGCCTAGTACGCGACGGTGCCATTTCATGAATCGAGTGGGTTTGAGTGGCGGGGGAGCCGTGGGCGAAGACGTCATGCGGTAGCTCCGGCGACGACAAATTCTGTGGCTTCCGCAGATTCATCAAAGAGTTCACCTTGAGAAGGCGGGCCGCCGATGTAGCCGTTCCAGTGCACCTGCGCGCAGTTGACCCGAACAGGCCAGAAGCTGAAGCGGTGCATCAATGTTGGGCCATGTTTGCGAAGCGCGCGGCGATGATCGGGGGTTGAGTAGCCTTTATTCGAAGCCAAATTATATTGCGGAAAAACTTCATGCCACCGCGCAAGCACACCATCGCGATGCACTTTGGCAATGATCGATGCGGCTGCAATGGCGCGGCAGCGTGCGTCGCCGTCAATCAGCGGGAGTTGTTCGACGGCCAAATCAAGCTTGAGAGCATCAATCAGCAGGTAATCGGGCTGTATGGCAAGCGCTTCCACGGCACGCCGCATCGCCAGCCGGGATGCCTGATAAATATTGACCTGGTCGATCTCAAATGCGTCCGAACCTCCCACGGCCCAGCAGAGAGAGCGCGCTTTAATCTGTGCCGCGAGTCTTTCGCGCTGAGGCGCGTCGATAATCTTGCTATCACAAAGGCCGCGAATCGGCCGGTCCGGATGCAACATGACCGCGGCCGCGAATACAGGTCCGAAAAGGCAGCCCCGGCCGACCTCGTCAACCCCAGCGATGTGGGAGAAGCCGCGTTCGCGAGCTTCGCGTTCGTACGAACTAACGCAGCGGATGGACCGAGCCTGAACGTTCTCGGAGGAACTCCCGGCGCGCCGCCGTTGGTTGTTACCACCCTGGGCCACAACGGATAAAAGGCCCGCTATTCACGCTCGCGCAGGCGGGCAGCCTTGCCTCTGAGATTGCGCAAGTAGTAAAGCTTGGCGCGGCGGACACGGCCCGTGCGCACTAGGTCAATATGATCGATAACAGGCGCGTGTACAGGGAAAATACGCTCCACGCCGTGGCCGAAACTGACTTTTCGCACTGTGATGGTCTCGCCCATGCCAGTGTTCTTGCGCGCAATCACCGTTCCTTCAAAGGCCTGAAGACGTTCTTTTTCGCCTTCGCGGATTCTTACATGCACTCGAATGGTATCGCCCGGGCGAAACTCCGGATGCGGCGTGGTGCGTGAATGCTTGCTGATGAACTTGCTCACAAGTGCGTTTTGCATGGTCTAGTTCTGCCTTGTCTCTCGATCTCCGGCTAAATCGGGCCGGAGGCGCTGTGTTTTCTCGCGCGACGCAGCCCGACGCCAGCGCTTGATTTCCTCATGATTCCCACCCAGCAGTACTTCGGGCACTTTCCAGCCGCGGAATTCCGCCGGCCTGGTGTACTGCGGGCAATCCAATAAACCGTCCATCTCCTGGCTG
The DNA here is from genome assembly GCA_035475915.1 of Bryobacteraceae bacterium. GTDB lineage: Bacteria > Acidobacteriota > Terriglobia > Bryobacterales > Bryobacteraceae > Bog-105. The sequence continues at coordinate 2,267 of DATIMA010000211.1, read as the reverse complement.
AAACTCTCGTTCCGCGCGGATTCTTCATTGCCGAGCACGCCCGGAAGCAACCGGGCAACAGCATCGACTACTACAGCGGCAGCCAATTCGCCGCCGGTCAAAACAAAATCGCCAACCGATAACTGGTCGTCCACGAGGTGCTCCGCTACCCTCTCATCGACGCCTTCATACCGGCCGCAAATCAGGACCAGGTCCTGCAAACTCGCGAACTCTCGCGCCACGCCCTGGGTGAACCGGCGGCCCTGCGCTGAAAGCAGCACCACCTTCTGCCGCGGGTTACGTTCTGGCAGAATCGCTTCAACCGCCTCAAACAAGGGCTGCGCCTTCAGCAGCATGCCTTCGCCACCCCCGAAAGGCCGGTCGTCTACAGTTCGATGGCGATCGTATGTCCAGTGTCTCAGATCGTGGATCTGAATTTCCAACAGTCCAGCAAGTTTCGCCCTGCAAATGACGCCGTGCTCGAACGGTCCGGAGAAGAATTCCGGAAAAATCGTAACGATATGGAATCGCATCCGCGCCTTACAGATCCAATAAACCTTCGGGCAGATTCACCTGAATCAACGCTTCGGTCAGATCGACTTCGCAGAGCGCGTCTACGAACGGAATCAGTACCTCACGCCCGCTTACCGCTACTTCCATCAGCAGCGGCCCGCCGTACTGCTGGCAGCCAGTCACTATCCCCAGCGCATTACCGGTCGTCCGGTCAACCACCCGGCAGCCGATCAGATCCGATTGAAAGATTCCGCCCTCAGGCAAAGAACCGCGCTCTGCGGCGGGAACCCAAAGGTCGGCTCCGCGAAATCGCTCCGCGGCATCGATCGAGTCCACGCCGGCAAACTTCAGAACCCAATCTTCCTTGTGCCGCCAAGCCGCGGCAATCTCAACCGGCACGTCCGATCCATCAACCAACCGCACCCGCGCACTCTTCAACTGCTCAAGCCGATCCGGCACATCGGTTTGAGATCTGGCCAATACCTCGCCGCGATTCCCGCGAGGACGGAAAATCTCCGCCACAACAATCTTCTCGCGATCCACCTGGAGCCCTGATTATTCGAGAATCTCGAGCGAGAACCGGCGATTCAATTTTGTGCCAACAGCGCCGAGCAGTGTTCGGATAGAACGGGCCGTACGCCCCTGTTTGCCAATCACCTTTCCGAGATCGCCTTCGGCCACACGCAGTTCGAAAACGGTAGCGTGCTCGCCCGCAATCTCATTCACGACCACCCCGCCGGGTGTGTCGACCAGAGCCTTGGCTATTTCTTCTACCAGCGTTCTAACGCCGTTGCTGTCGTTCATGTTTTTATCTGTGTTAAGCCGTGTTGCCGGTGGATTAGCGCGGCACGAGCCGCAGGGATTGCCTGCTAAACCAACGCCGATGCCTCAGCAGGAGCCGACTTCAGCAAGCGATTTACCGTATCGGACGGCTGAGCTCCGTTCTTCATCCAGTACTCAATGCGCTCACGATTCAACTGGATCTGGGCGGGATTCGCGACCGGATTGTAGTGTCCTACTACCTCGACCGAACGGCTGTTGCGGGCCCGCTCTTTATCAATAACAACCACTCGATAGGTGGGTTTTTTCTTGGCGCCAAATCGCGCCAGGCGAATTGCTAACATCGTAACCTTTTCTTTTTATATTGTTACAAACTTCTCTGCTGAGTACGCCTGTTAAAATCCAGGCAGGCCGGGCAGCTTCATCTTGGCCAGTTTCTTGCCGAGGAACCCGCCCTGGCTGGTGAAGCTCTTCATCATTTTACGCGTTTGCGCATATTGCTTTAGAAGATTGTTGACGTCCTGGACGCTGGTTCCGCTGCCTTTCGCGATACGGCGACGCCGGGAACCGTTGATAATCATGTGATTCCGGCGCTCTTTGGGCGTCATGGAATCAATGATGCAAATAACGCGATCAATTTCTTTTTCGTCGATCTTGGTATCCTTCAGATCCTTAAGCGGCCCCACTTTGGGCATCATGTCAAGCAGCCCGCCGAGCGAACCCAGCTTGCGCACGGTTTTAATCTGATCGCGGAAATCTTCCAGCGTGAAATCGTCGCCGAGGAGCTTCTCTTGCATCTTCTCGGCGGTCTTTTCGTCGATTGTTTCCTGGACCTTGTCAATGAGCGAAAGCACGTCGCCCATGCCAAGGATCCGGGAGGCCACGCGGTCCGGGAAAAAAGCTTCGAGAGCGTCCGTCTTCTCGCCGACGCCGACAAACTTAAGCGGCTGGCCGGTGATGGAGCGAATAGACAGCGCGGCGCCTCCGCGCGCATC
>DATIMA010000210.1:0-4174 GCA_035475915.1 Bryobacteraceae bacterium | reverse complement strand
GATATTTTTCCAGCAAGATCCGCGATCACTTCCAGTGCCAGCATCTTTCTCATCGTCGACGGAAATCGTCGCTGAGCTCGGCATCTGTTACCACCTCTTGATCTCTTCTAAGTCAACACGGCCCTCACCGAACGCTTACTTTCACGCTGAACCAGCACGGTTTGATATATCTATTGACCTTCGCAGGTTACTCGGTTATTCCAGTCCACAAAGGCGCCGTTAGGGTTATCCCGCCAAGCCCAGACGTGCAACTCGTAGTGCGCGGGCAGGCCGTACCGGTTGGGGCTGTCAACGAATAGGAATGTCTGACCCTCAAGCACCGGCGGACTGCTGTGATGTGCCCGCCAGTCAGCGGCAAACACGACGAACTCGACCCCCACCAGACGCATGCCTTCGTCCGAAGGCTCGTAGATCAGCGCTTCCGGCTTCGAGACATCTATCTCGCCATCGCCTACCAGATCACCGTTTACGTAGTGCACGCCCATCGCCCCGTGATCGGGACCGCTGACGCACCCAAGGAACGGCCCGTAGCCGGCATTCGTGGCCGCATTAACGTCGATGAACTGCCGCGTGGCATCGCGAACGAGCTGGACGAGTTTCGCCGGTGCCTCCTGGTGGTGATTGGAATGCGCTTGCTCGGCGTCTTGGGAATCGCGGGCTGCGAAAAGCGCGAGCGGCGCCATAAGAGTGCTTACCAGCGCCAGATGCAGGATTCTCGATTTTGATTTGTAGATCGGAGTGGCAATTTTGGTGGTCATGATCTTTGTCCTTCACCTGATAAGCGAACGAAAAAGGAAAGAACTATAACCTGTCCAAGTTTTTTGGAGTAGTTTTTTTGGAGTAGACTTGCAGGGTAGATTGCCATGACACCTGGCGAATCCATCGACGTCACTGGCCTGTTAAAGGCATGGGGCGGCGGGGACGAACTTGCGCTGGAACGATTGGCCCCGGTTGTTTACGACGAGTTGCATCGAATGGCGCAGCGATATATGCGCCAGGAACCCCCTGGAGCGTCAATGCAAGCTACTGGGTTGGTTCACGAAGCCTACTTGCGCCTGGTGGATGTGAACGGTATCGAATGGAAAGACCGGGCGCACTTTTTTGCGGTCTCGGCCATGATGATGCGGCGAATTCTCGTGGATGCGGCCCGGGTGCGGTTAGCTGTAAGGCGGCGAGACGGGGTTCGCGAACCCCTGGCCGATTTCGATCGCGTTCCCGATCTCTCCCTTCAGCGCGGCCGCGAGTTGACCGCTGTAGATGATGCGCTGAACGAACTGGCCAGATTCGATCCGCGAAAAGCCCGGGTAGTTGAGCTGCGCTTCTTTGGTGGCTCGAGCGTGGAAGAAACCGCTGAGGTTCTGAAGATCTCAGCGCAGAGCGTTATGCGGGACTGGAAGATCGCTAAAGCCTGGCTGATGCGAGAGCTGGCCGCCAATGGGTGAAGTGCGCTTCATCTCTCGGACACGGTAGAATAAACCCACTCTTGAGCGCAGTTCATGAAACCCGAGCGCTGGCGGCAGATCGAAGATTTATTTCACGCAGCGTTGGAGCGGAACTCGGGGTTGCGAGATGAGTTTCTCGCCCAGGCTTGTGCCGGCGATGAGGAGCTGCGAACCCAGGTAGAGTCGCTGCTGGCTCAAAATTTATCTAAGCCGAACCTGCTGGACCGGCCTGCGTGGCACCGAGCAGCTACAGGACCGATAGTTGCCAACGGAGTCGCCACCATGCTCACGCCTGGAAGCTTGGTGGGCTGCACCCTGGGTTGCTACAAAGTGCTCTCACCTCTGGGGGCCGGCGGCATGGGGGAAGTTTATCTCGCTCATGATGCCAGGCTCGGTCGGAATGTAGCCATCAAGCTGCTTCCGCAAAAACACGGCTTCGATCCCGAGCGGGTATGGCGCTTTGAACGGGAAGCGCGCGCTGCATCGGCACTCAACCATCCCAATATCGTTACGTTGTATGACATTGGCGTTGCCGGCGACGAACACTTCATTGTCATGGAATTTGTGGAAGGCCAGACGCTCCGCCAGGTGTTTGCCCAGGGTCCGCTTCCGGCTTTAGTTCCGGTAATCGGGGGACAAATCGCGAAAGCATTGGCGGTCGCGCATGCCGCCGGGATTGTCCATCGTGACGTGAAGCCGGAAAATATCATGCTGCGCACCGACGGATATGTCAAAATCCTCGATTTCGGGCTCGCGCGATTGATGCATCCTGCCGGGCTGCAGCCCGAATCGCTGAGTCGCACGCATCCCGGCCAGGTGCTTGGCACGGTACCCTACATGTCACCGGAACAGGCGCGCGGCGAAAATCCGGAGACATCGTCGGATATATTTTCGTTGGGACTCGTGTTCTATGAGATGGCGGCGGGCAGCCATGCATTTCAGGCAGATTCTCTGCTGAGCATCCTTCACGCGATCACCTCGAAAAGCCCCATTCCGCCGTCAAAGTTGAACCCTAACATCCCTCCACAGTTGGAAGAACTGATCCTGGCGATGCTCGAGAAGGATGCCGCCTCACGGCCGACGGCAGCCGAGGTGGACTCTGTCCTGGCCGGTGCTCAAACCGGGCGGGCTCGCTGGCGTTCAGTCGCGGGCGCTCAGTGTGGTGACAATCTCCCCGTACAGCGGACGCCGTTCATCGGGCGATACGCCGAGCGGGCAGCGCTTCAGTCTCTGCTCCTCGATCCGGCAATCCGGCTGATCACCTTGACCGGGCCGGGGGGTACGGGCAAGACCCGGTTGGCAGTTCAGCTCGCCTCGGATCTCGCCGGCCATTTTCCGGGAGGCGTCTGTTTCGTGAATCTGGCCCCCATCTCGGATCCTAAGCTGGTGGTTCCGGCGATCATACAAGCTTTGAATATTCGTGAAATACCAGGACGCGCATTGCTGGATTTGGTGCAGGAACACTTGCGTGGCCTGGGTGCAACGCTTCTGGTGTTGGACAACTTCGAGCAGCTTGCCGGGGCGGCGCCCGTCGTATCGGGAATTTTGGATGCTTGTCCGGCCGTGAAAGCCGTTGTGACCAGCCGCGTGGCGCTGCGGGTTTATGGCGAACAGGAGTTCCCGGTTCTTCCACTGACGATCCCCGATGCCGGCGCGGCGCTCTCTCCGCTTCGTCTGCTGGATTTTCCATCCATCGCCTTATTTGTACAGCGCGCCACGGCAGTCAAGCCTGATTTTCGCTTAACGGCGCAGAATGCAGGCGCGGTGGTCGAAATCTGCCGGCGGCTTGATGGACTGCCGCTGGCAATTGAACTGGCCGCGGCCCGCGCGAAGGTTCTGTCGCCTGCGGGGATGTTGGCTCGAATCGCGAGCAGGCTCGAATTGCTTACCGGAGGCGCACACGATTTACCCGAGCGGCAGCGCACACTCCGCCGCACGATCGACTGGAGCTACGATTTACTGACACCCGCCGAGCAGAAGCTTTTCCGGCGGCTTTCTGTTTTTGTGAGCGGCTGTACGCTCGAAGCGGCCGAGGCTGTCTGCAATACCCAGGAAGATTTGGATCTCGATCTGTTTGAAGCCGTGGCTTCGCTCGTTGATAAGAGCTTGCTCAGCCAGACCGGACCTAATGACGAGGAAGCACGCTTCATAATGCTGGAGACCATTCGGGAATACGCTTGTGAACGCCTGGAACAGAGCGGCGAACTCTCCGTCACCCGGCGCGCCCACGCCGCCTATTGCCTGGTGATGGCAGAGGAGGGAATGGCGGCGATGACTCCGCCGGAGCAAGACGCTTGGCTATGCCGTTGTGACTCTGAGCATGACAATTTCCGGGCTGCCATTGAGTACCTCGTAGCGGCCCGAAATGCCGATTGGGGATTGCGCCTCGGCGGCGCTCTTTTGTGGTTCTGGGAATCGCGAGAACACCTGACCGAAGGCCGCGCGGCGTTGGCGGCATTGCTTGAGCTGCCTGATGCGACTCAGTTGAGTACCGCCCGGGCTCAGGCCTTATTGGCAGCAGGTCTCCTGGCCGACGCGCAGTTCGATTACGCCTTCGCTGACGAGATTACCCATCAAAGCCTCGAGATGCACCGCCAGCTCGGAGATAAACACGGTATGGCGACCGTGATCAATGCTCTGGCGGGGCAGGCGACCAAACGCGGCGAATATGCCCAAGCCCAATCCTATATGGAAGAAGCATTGTTGATCTGGAAGGAGTTGGGAGCCAGCCG
>DATIMA010000209.1:0-5954 GCA_035475915.1 Bryobacteraceae bacterium | reverse complement strand
ATCGGCCGCTGTCCGTCCGGCCTCCATCTGCCTCAGCGCCTCGATCATCTGCGCTTCCGTTACTCCGCTCTTACTCATTGCTTTCCCTTTCCTCGTCTCAAATCGTATTCTGATCTGGACGGATTCAGGGGGTCACGTCACCTTCGGCACCGGCTAATTAGTGACACGTCACTCCTGGGGTTTGCTGTACGGGAACTTCGGTTCGCGTAGAAGAACCATCTAAAAACAGGGGTGTTGGTGTTTTTGCGGTTCCTGTAGAGGAACCCTCCCATGCTGGGGCCGGCGAACCAGCCGACCACGCCTCGCGTCCCGCTGCCAGGGATCCCACCAAAACGCGAATCTATCAGGGCCGATTAGCAGTCGGCTCTCAGGTCTGGCAACCTGCCCGCGCGTCCCGTTCAACTCCGTAAACTTCGAAAATTCCAGACGGCCGCGGCATGCCCGGCCCTTGCTGATCTCGCTCTATCTCAGAACAAAAACTTCACTCCCAACTCGATCACCCGCGGATCATACGTCGAAGTGACCTTCCCGAAGTTCTGGCCGCCGAAACCGGTGTCCACATCGTGAAATTGGGTGTGGTTGAACGTGTTGAACGTATCAACATGGAAATCGAGATGGCCTCCCTCTTTGGTACCTGGCAGCGGCATTCGGAACACCTTGAAGAGCGACAGATTCCAATTATTGCGGCCAGGAGCGACGATGCTTCCGCGCGCGGCGTTGCCGAAAGAAAGCGGAGGCGGCGCAACGAACGCAGCCGTGTTAAACCACTCGTTCAAAGTCTGCGGGCCGCCAGGGCTACTAATCAGATCTGGACGCGCTGTCGCGCCGCCGCCGAGTCCCAAGTTGTCGAACGTAAGGGTTGGCGTCAGCGGATACCCCGTCTCGAATGTTGTGATTCCCGAAATTTCCCAACCGCCCAGCACGCCGCGCGCGAAGAAGTTGTTCGATTTAGCGAAGAACGGCAGATCGTAAATGTAGTTCGCAATGAAGATATGACGCCGGTCCAGATCGCTCGGGCCGCGATCAAACCTCCGGTCGAACGGATCCGAGATCTGAGAGAAATCGCCGCTCAGATAATCGAACGAGTGGGAATAGGTGTAGGCGATCTGTCCGGTGAAGCCGTGGCGGTTCTCTACACGCAAGTTCACCTGGAGAGAGTGGTAGTTCGACGTGGTCGCCGTTTCGCCCAGGGTGATCTGCCCCAAACCCGGATAAAGCCGGTCAAAATCCGGATTGTAATTTCCCTGGCTGATCGCCAGCCGGTTCGGATCGTCCAACGGAACGGGATTGATGTTGCGGTTGTCTCGCTGATGATAAGCCTGGTTCCCCACGTACGCAACGGACAAAACCGCTCCAGGCGTCAATTCATGCTGAATACCGAAGTTCCAGTTCATCGTGGTTGGAAGCTTGTAATCGGAATACGCCAACGCAGTGAAACCAGCCGGGAAAATCGGCCTCGCGGCTTGAAGTCCGTTTATCGCGCTGATGCCCGGATTTGAAAAATAGACGCTGTTGACAGTCGGGCTGAAACTAAAGGGCGGATTTGGCCCAGTGTTGTAGACGTCGTTGCCCTGAATGCGCTCATAGAACATTCCGAAACCACCCCGAATAACCGTCTTGCTCTGGCCTGTTAAATCGTAGGCGAAACCCACGCGGGGACCCACACTCCCGTAGGTGTTTTGCACCAGCCCACGCGGAATGCCGTTCTTTCCGGCAATGCCGACACCATTTAGGTAAAACGGAATGTTCGATAGCGGAACGCCCGAAACCGTCCTGAAGCCCGGCCCGTTTGGGTCGAGGCTTCCGTCTTTATTGAAGATGGGCTGCTGCGCCGGATCGTAAAGATTCGGGTAAAAATTAGACATCCGGTTTTGCACATCGTACGCGTGCGGGATGATCTCCCAGCGCAGTCCCAGATTTAGCGTCAGCCTGCTGGTCGCGCGCCAGTTATCGATGGCGTAAACCGATCCGGTCGTTGTCCGCCAGTGGCCTCTATCCTCGATGGCCAGTTCGCTGTAACTCTTGGCGTAACCCAACAGCATGTCTGCCGCGGCGTTCCCGGTGAATGAGCCATCAAAATTGTAGTTTCCTTGCGTGTTGCCAAAGATGTCCTGGTTCTTGTGATACCGCATGAACTGGCCGCCGAATTCGAAATTGTGCGACCCCTTCGTCCAGGTGAGATCGTCGCGCACCTGGTTATCCGCGGCGGCGTTGTACCAGGGCCAGGAGGCCGGATCGTACCAAACGCCATAAATGCCTCCCAGATGGATCGTCGGCATCCGATTGTCGGCGTTGGTTGGAAAGAATTCCTTCGTGGACCAGCCGGACGGCTTAGCAAATACACCCACCGGGCTCAGCGTGATGTTATTGCCGTTGAAATTGTAAGCGACTTCATTCACCAAAGTCGGGCTAATCAGGTAAGTCATCTTCACAACGGCGCTCCACGAAGGATTCTTGAAATTCGTTCCCAGCGTCGGATAGGTCTGGTTGCTCCAGAGCGATTCCGCCGTTTGGTAGTCGGTACCATCATGAATGTAATGCCCCATGATGGAGAGCTTGCTGGTGAAATAGTGATCGACGCGAAGTATCGTTTCCGGCACATCTACGGGCACGCCGCGCGATCCTGAATAGTTGTTTGCCCCGGCGTTAGGCAAGGGCATTGCGCCGCTTTGGAAAAAGAGCGCAGCGTTCGGATCAATCAGCGAAGCGGGAATGACATTGCCCGGAAACTGCTTCCCAGGTGTGAGGCCGAGAGCGGCGAATTTCGCTTGCTGCGCCGGGTCGTTAGTTTGTGGGACCAAAATCGGAGTCCCCAGGTCGCTGAAGTCTCCATTGCGCTGGGCCTGGGGGACGGCCGGAGCGAAGACCTGGTTTCCCTGAACGATCTTCCGCCATTCCTGGTTAACAAAGAAGAATGTCTTACTCTTGTCGGTGTTATAGAGCTTTGGAATAAACACCGGTCCTCCCACATTGAACCCAAAAATGTTATAGCGAAGCTCGGGCTTGCTTGAGCCGTTGAGATTTGCAAAAAAGTTATTCGCGTCCATCGCGTCGTTGCGGAAATACTCGAAAGCCGATCCATGAAAATCCCGCGTTCCGGATTTCAGCGCCATATTCATGGTTCCGCCGGTTCCAATCCCGAAATCCGCGCTGGAGTTGCTTGTCAACGTCTTGAATTCCGCCAGCGAATCCACCGACGGCATGATGGTCATGCAACCGCCGCATCCGCGATCGTAGTTCTCGCCGCCGTCGATCATCCAGATGTTATGCTCGGGCCGCTGCCCGTTGAAACTGATCCCTGCGCTGCTGCCGACCGAAATGGGAAGATTAAAGTCCGGGAGATCGGCCGATGCGCCGGGCGTCAAGGTCGCCAGTTGCGCAATATTTCTGCCGTTAATTGCGAGTTTTGCAACCTGTTGGCCCGAGATGAGATTGCTCACCTCGCTGGTATCTGCCTGCACGGCCACCGCTGCGGCTTCTACCGTGACGCTTTCCTTCGCTTCCCCAACCTGCATTGACACGTCAATGCGCTTGGTATCGCCAACATTCAGTGTGATTCCGGTTCGCTGATAGCTCTTAAATCCCGCCGCCTCGGTGCGAACCGAATAGCTTCCGATGGGCAGATCCGGAACGATGAAATTGCCTGACGAATTGGTCTCGGCGTTTCGTGCCTGGCCCGTGCCCGCGTTCGTAACCGTGACCTTGGCGCCCGGAATAACCGACCCCGACGGATCGGAAATGGTCCCGGTTATGGTTGCCGTCTCCTGCCCAAACAGCAGAGCGGCCCCGAACAACGAAGAACACAGACAAAACAAGACGCGAGTCCGTAAACGATACATAGTTCCCCCTTATTGCCGCGCAAGAAGCCCGGATCGGGCTTGACTATATCGAATTATGAAAGCGCTTGCAACCATGGAAAACACCTAGGTTGTACGTGCAGGATTCTACACACTGGTGAAAGCGCTTCCTAAACGCTGCGCGCCTGGAGCTTGCAGCGCCCTGAAACCTGTCAACGCGAGTGAGGTCTGAAGGTAAGGATCTTTAGCCTTCATGCCGCTCGCGTTGCAACCGCACGATATCGCTTTGCGAATCAGCCTGACGTTTCTCGCCGGAGTGCTGATCGGACTGAACCGAGGGGAACACGGGCGTCCTGCCGGCCTTCGGACAACTCTGCTGGTAAGCTTGGCGGCGTGCCTTGCGATGATGCAGGCGAATGCACTGCTCAATACGACCGGCAAAGCGCCGGATTCGTTCATCACGCTTGACCTGATGCGTTTGCCCCTGGGCATTCTGTCGGGCATGGGTTTCATTGGCGCGGGCGCAATCCTCAGGCGCGATAACCTCATTATCGGCGTCACAACCGCGGCTACTCTCTGGTTCGTTACGGTTGTTGGGCTGTGCTTTGGTGGGGGACAGATCGCGCTGGGCCTTCTCGGGCTCGGGCTGGGACTGGTTGTGCTCTGGCTGTTGCAGTGGGTTGAGCAAAGGACAAGACAGGACCGCCACGCCACGCTGCATTTGGTTACGGATGCCTCCGGCTTTAATGACCAGCAAATTCGCGACCTCCTCGAGGCGGCAAATTACAAAATCGGCCCAGTAGGTTTTGCATACACCCAGCCTGAAGGCCGTCGTGAGCTGACGTACGAACTGTGGTGGAGCGCCCGGCGCCGCGAGTACCCTCATCCTTCTATCGTCGAAAAGCTTGCTGCCACGCCCGGGCTCGTGAAACTGGATTGGAAGCCTTAAGCTGAAGCTATTGGCTGCCCCTGGGACATTCTCTCCGCTCGAAATCTCGATCAAACTTGCGCTCGCAATCGCCATCGGAATGCTGGTTGGCTTGGAACGCGAGTGGTCTCAGAAAGACCTCGGAACCAGGACATTTGCCATAACGGCGATGGTCGGCGCGCTCAGCGTGCTGGCCGGCCCCGCCTTCGCGTACGTGTCCTTCGCGGGAATTCTCCTGATCGTGTTCCTCGCCGGCATTCGAAATGTGTATGACCGCAAGCCGGTCGAAGCCACCACATCGGTCGCCGTCATTCTGACGTTCGTCCTGGGCGTACTTGTCGGCGAAGGACACCACTATACACCGATCGCCGCGGTCGTTATCATGACCATGCTGTTGTCACTGAAGCCGGCCCTAACCCATTTCGCGGGTGGCCTGCAGGTAAATGAAGTACGCAGCGCGGTCCTCCTGGGCTTGCTGGCTTTTGTCATCTTTCCAGTGCTGCCGAACCGCACGGTGGATCCCTGGCAGCTCATCAATCCTCGCGAAGCCTGGCTTACCGTCATCGTCATCGCCGCGCTCGGCTTCGTCAATTATGTCCTGTTAAAGCTATATAGTTCACGCGGGCTCTATTACACAGCGGTGCTCGGCGGAATGATAAACAGCACCGCCACCATCGCTGAACTGGCGGAGTTTCTGACGAGTCCCATCAGTGACCTGATTCCTTTGGCGATTGTCGTGGATTTTTTGACGATTATCGCGATGTTCGTTAGAAATCTGCTTATTCTTGCGTTCTTCGCTCCCGCCGCCGTTCTGACCGCCGCCGCCCCGCTACTCGTTATGGCGCTGGCAGCCCTGTTCTTTATCTGGCGGCAAAGAGGACACCGCCGGAACCAGATTGGCGAGCTGAAGCTGTCTTCTCCACTCTCTCTGCTAAAGGTTTTGAAGTTCGGTTTGATCTTCCTGATCATTCAGATTGTGGGAAGTTTGGGCCAACGGTATCTGGGCCATTTCGGCTTTCTGCTGGTGAGCTTCATTGGCGGCCTGATATCGAGCGCCAGTACCGCCGGCGCCGCGGCTACCCTGGCGATGCGGGGAAGCATCTCGCCCGAAACTGCCGGCATGGCAACCGTTCTCACTTCTATGGCGAGCGCGCTTTCAAATCTTCCTCTGGTTCATCACCAGGTCCGGGAATGGGGACTCACCCGCAAACTGGGATCTCTGTCCTTCG
>DATIMA010000208.1:0-18383 GCA_035475915.1 Bryobacteraceae bacterium | reverse complement strand
CGTCAGCAAGCGGAAGAGCATGCCCGCCGCCAAACCGCAGAAAAGCGCAAGCAGGAGCTCCACAAATGGAAGGTTTTGCTCGCCGAGGCCGAAGTCGATCACCGCGTTTTGCTGAATCTGAACCTCCAGACACCTGAACATTCTGTTTCAGTCGGCCCGGAACGCATCATTGCCACTCAAAACGCCGCTTAGTGGGCCAGGCGTTTTCGCCTGGCGCTGCTCTGCCCTCCCGCCCCCAAATGCTATTCTGATTCGCGATGACGAAAGTACAAACCACCTTCAAGCTTTCGCGTCCGCTCACGGGCAATGACCTGCAGAGTATCGCGCAGATGCATTCCGTTTACGGATTTCTTGCTCTGCGTATTCAGCCGTCTGGCGAAGAATTATTCGTCGAATACGATTTCTCCCGCCTTTCCGCCAAAGAGGTCCAGGGAGCGCTGCAGGAGAATGGAATTCCGCTAGCCTGACCTGCTTATGTACGCTCGTCCGTTCGCTGCACTTATCCTTCTCTCCGCGGCTTCTCTCGCCGCCAACAAAGGCGACTGGCCCAATTATGGCAACGATCCCGGCGGCCAGCGATTCTCGCCCTTAGCCGCTATCAACCGGTCGAACGTCGACCATCTCAAGATCGCCTGGACCTTCCGCACTGGCGATGCCTACGCGCCTAAAGATGGCTCGAAGCCGACGCAGTTTGAAGCCACGCCGCTCTATGTGGACGGAACGCTCTACATCGGCACGCCGCTTGGCCGCGTGATCGCGCTCGATCCCGTTACCGGAACCCAGCGCTGGGCCTACGATCCGCACATCGACAAAGATAAGGGTTACGGCGACTATGCCAATCGCGGCGTATCTACTTGGAAGTCGCCTGCCGGGCAGCGCCGCATCTTCATGGCGACCATTGATGCCCGCCTCATAGCGTTAGATGCCGCCACCGGCAAGCCGTGTCTCGATTTCGGCGATAACGGCATTGTCGATCTTCGTCACGGCCTCCGCATCGCGCCGCACTACTTTTCCGATTACGAAGAGACCTCGCCGCCCGCGGTCATCGGCAACACGCTAGTGGTGGGTTCCGCGGTCGCCGACAACGGTTCGGTCGGCCAGGCCAGCGGTGAGGTTCGCGCCTTCGACGTCGTTACCGGCAAGCTGAAATGGTCCTGGGATCCCATCCCGCAAAATCCGCATGATCCCGGCGCGGATACCTGGACCAACGGCGGCGCGCATCGTACCGGAGCAGCCAATGCCTGGTCCGTCATCGCTGCCGATCCTGCCCGCAATCTGGTTTTCGTCCCAACCGGCAGCGCCAGCCCCGACTACTACGGCGGTGAACGCCTTGGCAACGATCTTTTCGCCAACTCCGTTATCGCGCTCCGTGCTGATACCGGCAAAGTCGTCTGGCACTTCCAAACCATTCATCACAACCTCTGGGATTACGACGTCGCCACTCCGCCGCTGCTGTTCGATGTGCATCGCGACGGCGCGACCATTCCGGCCATTGCGATCGGCTCCAAGACCGGCAATGTGTTTATCCTGAATCGCGAAACCGGCAAGCCGATCTTTGGTGTCGAGGAGCGTCCGGTCCCGAAAAGCGATGTTCCCGGCGAGACCGCCGCGGCCACCCAGCCCTTTCCTGTGAAGCCCGCACCTACGACCTCCCAAATGATAAGCGTTAAAGACGCCTGGGGCATCGATGATGCCGACCGCAACTGGTGCAGCGCCGAGATCAGCAAGCTCCGCACCGGCCCCATCTTCACTCCGCCCTCGCTTCAGGGAACTCTTCAAATCCCGGGCAATATTGGCGGCCAGAATTGGGGCGGCTTTGCCTACGACCCCAAAAATCACCTGCTGGTGTTGCCGAGCAATCACCTCGCCGCAGAGGTTCGCCTCATTCCACGCGCCGATTATGAAGGACTCCGCAACTCGCGCGGGCGCAAGATCGACGGCGACTGGGAGTTCGCTCCGCAGCGCGGCACGCCTTATGGAATGATGCGGCGCTTCCTGCTGAGCCCGAAACGCCTCCCCTGCACTCCTCCGCCATGGAGCACGCTTATTGCGATCGATACCAGCACCGGAGATAAGAAATGGGAAGTCCCGCTCGGCCAGCTTAGTCCAAAGGTTCCGGCGCAGTGGGGCTCCATTTCCCTGGGCGGTCCCATCGCCACCGCTGGCGGCCTCGTGTTTGTGGGTAGCACGCTTGTTCCTGCGCTCTACGCCTTCGATATCGAAACCGGGCAGCAACTATGGAAGGGCGATCTGCCCAGCAGCGCGCACGCCACGCCCATGACCTTCCAGGGCCCCGACGGAAAGCAATATGTCGTGGTCACAGCCGGAGGGTTCGGCATCCCCGATCTTTCCCCGCTCGGCGACTACGTCGTCGCCTTCGCGCTGTCGAAATGAATGCGCCTCACTCTTGGCATTCATCCTGTCCGTGAAGCCTTGCGCGCGCATCGCCCTCTGGATAAAGTTCTCGTCGCGAAAGGCGCTTCCGGCCCGCGCATCCAGGAAATCATCGGCCTTTGCAGGGACCAGTCTGTCCCGGTTCGTTTTGAAGCCCGCGAACTGCTCGACCGCGCTGCCAAAGGCGTTCCGCACCAGGGCGTCATCGCATTCGGCGTTGCTCACAGCTTTGTCGAACTGAACCAGGTCGTCGAAGGTGCGCATCTCCTGGTCGTTCTCGATGGCGTCGAAGATCCGCACAACCTCGGCGCAATCATCCGTACGGCGCACGCTGCCGGCGCAAACGCAATCGTCATTCCCGAGCGCCGTGCCGCTCCCCTCACCGAAACCGTCGATCGCGCCGCCGCCGGAGCTCTCGAGTATCTTCCCGTCGCCCGCGTTACAAATGTGAGCCAATCTCTCGAGCGCCTTAAGCAGAGCGGTTTCTGGATCTACGGGCTCGATGAAGGCGGCTCAGAGTTGTATGACGAAGTAGAGTACGCCTCGCCCACCGTCATCGTTCTCGGCGGGGAAGGGAAGGGCCTTCACCAGGGCGTCCAAAAGCACTGCGATGTACTGGTTCGCATCCCCATGGCCGGAGCCGTTTCCTCACTCAACGTTTCCGTCGCGGCCGGCGTCGTGCTGTTCGAGTGGCGAAGGAGACAGCCAAAGTAGTTCACGATCGCGCCGTCAGCGCAAGCACCAGCGTCTCCATAATCACGCGATCATCCTTGTATCCTTCGCGGAACTTCTTGTCCGTGTCATAGATCAGTGCCACGGCCTTGCCCAGATGCTCCCGAGTGAACGCTCCCGCCGTGCTGGTCACCTGTTCCGCGCGGTCCCGCCACATGCGCACGCCGATCTTCGCGAAAAACGCTTGCGCCTGTTGCGGCGAATTCACTTTAGCTTCCTTGGCCGCGAGGGCCAGGCGGAACTGCGTGCTCAAGAACGTCAGCGCCAGCGGCAGGTATTCGCCTTCCCGCACCAGAATGTCGAGCGATCGCAGTGCCCCGGGCCGGTCCCGTTTGCCGAGTGCGTTCACCAGCGCGAAGATCGTGCTCTGTGCCGCATTTGGTACAAGCGCTCGCAGATCGTCCATTGTTACCGACCTGTCAGTCCCGACAAAGAGCGCCAGCTTCTCGACCTCCGATTCCAGGCGGTTCGCGTCGCCGGCTACCGCATCCAGCAGCACCGCCAGCTCAGCTCCTGCTAGCTTCAGCCCGTGCTGCTTCGCGAGTTGCTGTGCCAGGAAGCGGCTCGATTCCGGAGTGAAGTGCCGGAACTCAACCGTCATCGGGACGGCCGAATAGTATTTCTCTACCCGTTCGAGCTTCGTGCGATCGTCGCCCGCGAAATCATACCGGCTGCATTCGAAAACCAGCACCGTGCCGGGCGTTGGATGTTTCAGATAGCCGGCCAATCCCGACTCACCCGGTTTCGCGGACTCCTCATCCTCATCCGGAGCCAGTCTGCGCGGCAGCGCCAGTTCCGCGCTGCACACCCAGATCAGCCGGTCCGATGAGAACAGCGAAAGAGACCGCGCGTCGTCGAGCACGTCCGATAGAGTCGAGCTCTCCAGATCCGTCTGAGTGAATCCATCGCCGCCTCCTTCCGGCAGTACGCGCCGGATCAACGCATCCTTGCAGAGCTTTCTCTGATAACCTTCCTGCCCCAGGAAAAGGTAAGCGGACGCCGGGCGGTCCTTCGCGATCCGGGCCAGAAACTGTTCCGGCGTCATGATGAGGCCCCATCCAGCACGGAACCGCGACCGTCAGGGAGCGGCGTCATTTAGAAATTCTCGACAATCGCGCTCACCACATCCCGCGCAACGTCGCGCCCCAGGCGATCGAACGCAGGATCGCTTTCATCGAAAAACTGGTGCGGATCGATCGCCACCTGATAGCTCTCCCGGACTGTGAAACTTGGCCGCGAATACAGCACGCGCCCTGTGGATCGCTCCACCAGATTCACCGTCATCACCACGGTAGCTTGTATCACGCTGGCTTTGCCCGAGGTCGGATCGAAAATACTGGGGCCCACTTGTACGGTATTGATGGTTCCGTTTAGAACCGCATCCGCCATACCTGGATTCGCGACAATGCGAAATCGTGTCCGCTCTCTGAATTCGCGCCCGATCTCCTGCGGAAGAACATCCACCAGCTTGTAGCGCGTAGACAACGAGGTAAACGCCGGGATCGAAATTGTCTGCACGCTCTTCGGCATCAAATCGGCCTTGCCTCCAACGTGATAGCCGCATGCGGTCAGCGACGCCGCGGCCAGCGCAACAACCAACGCTCGCCGGGTCACCCGTTCTCGCCTTTCAGTCCCCTTAATAGTTCGGCTGCCGCATCCGCCATCAGCCGCAGATTGTCGCCGACTATCCAAAACCACGCCGCCCGCGCATTGTTTCTGTCAACCCGGATATCGCCCGCAACCAAGCCGCTTTGGCCGGCGGCCCCAACCGGATCCGGCGGTTCGTCCGCTTTGCCCCGCACTTCGATCTGCGCTGACGCCAGCGCCTCGCCGAGCGCCTGCGCTTCAACGCCGCTCTCAAACTCCACCCACATGGAGATGCTGTAACCGTGAAATACCGGCGCTTGCAGCAGACGCAGCGAAGGCATTGGCGTCTTCGCGCCCGACTTCGTGTTTCCAATGATCGTCGCCAGATCGCGCTCAATCCGCTGCTCGACCGACACGAGCTTTCGAGCCGCCTCCTCGCCGTATGCGGAGAGCAGGTTGAAACTCAACTGCGAATCGAAAACCGCTTTGTCCAGCTTCTTGAACGAAAGCAAGCTGGTGGTCTGCTGTTGCAACTCAGAGATCCCGCGCTTCCCAAGTTCACTCGCCGGTTCGAAGATGTGCGCTATCGCCTGCCGGATCGGCCGGTACCTTGCAAGCCGCATTAGAACCAGAGCCAGCGCGTTGGCAGCCGGATGCGCGATCACTTGAAGCCAGCTTGCACTTGTCTCCACACTTCCGCCCAGCGGCGCGGCAATTCGTGCTTCCGGCTCGTTCTCGAGTTCACCGGTACAATCCACCACTACCGGATGGCCGCTTGCCTCCTTCGCCAATCCATACGTCTTCAATGCGCCGTCACGCGTGCCGGCAACCAGGAGTGCCGCGTAGTCGTGAATGGCCTTAGCCTCCAGCGGTTGAACGTAGACGGCTTCACCTTCCTCCTCTGTAAAACTGCCTTCAGCGTTTGCGGCGTAGGGAATGATTTCTATGCCCGTCCCACGGGCTCCCAGAACTTCGTTGAGTTCACGCCCCAGCAGCGTTTCGGCGCCAATAACTGCAATTTTCATCTAACCTGTCCTAACCAACCCTACGCTCCGGCACATGAGCGGCAGAGCGCGATCTTCGCCAGCGGCGGATCAACCCGCCGAACCGGATGATGATTCCACTGGAGACGTACGCGCATGCGGCCGCCAGCAAAAACGGCTGCGCCCATTCCCAGATCAGAAATGCGATTCCACCCACGATCAATACGATGAGAGGCGTTCGGGGTTTGGAAATGTTAATTTGCTTGGCGCTTGGATACCGCCAGGTGCTCACCATCAGCAGACCGATAATGCCCACCACTACCAGCCACACAACGGAAAAGGCGAAGGATCGAACCGGCGATGCATCCATGAACACCACCGCCGCAATGAACCCCGCCCCGGCCGGAATCGGCATGCCAACGAAATACTTGTGATCCAGACGTCCTGGATTCTTCGGCACTGGATTCTTCTGCACGTTGAACCGGGCCAGCCGCACCGCTCCGCACAGCAAGTAGAAAAAGGCGGCCAGGTAACCGGCCCGCCTCAAGTGAACCTGCAGATCCCCCTCGGCGGGCGCCACGGCGAAATGGACGCCCCACACGAATGCCAGCACTGCTGGGGCAATTCCGAAAGTAATCACGTCCGCAAGCGAATCGAGCTCCCGGCCGAAATCGCTAGTCGTATTCGTCATGCGCGCAATGCGACCGTCCAGGCCATCCAGGAATACCGACCACCCCAGCGCTTTTGCGGCCAGCGCAAAATGGGAATTCGGCCCCAGATTCCCCGCCTCTGCCGCCATGGCGCCTTCAAATGCCTGCACGATGGCGACGAAGCCGAGAAAGATATTTCCGCTGGTGAAAAGGCTGGGTAAAACGTAAGCGGCTCTGCGCCGCGGCTTGGTTGCCTCTCGCGGGCCGATCAGTCGCTCTCTAACGGTCAGAAGGCCCCCGTGTTTCCGTGCGCTTGGCCAGCACGCTTGCGCCTGCCGACACTCTTTCGCCCACCTTCACCGCAGCGGTCCATTCCGGACCGAACAAGACATCCACGCGCGACCCGAATTTGATATAGCCGATGCGTTCCGCGGGCGCAACCGCGTCGCCGGCCTTCTTGTAACAGACAATCCGGCGCGCAATCAGGCCCGCAATCTGCCGGCAGATCACCCGCGTATTGTTCCCTTCCACAACCAGCGTATTCTGCTCATTTTCCGCGGATGCCGCTTCATGGCTCGCCACCAGAAACTTGCCTTTCTGGTAAACCACGCCGGTAATCTGGCCCGGAATGGGCGTGCGGTTCACGTGCACGTCGAAGATATTGAGAAAGATGCTGATGCGCATCTCCCCGGGCCCAAGCTCACGGATAGAGACCACCTTCCCGTCGGCCGGCGCAACCATGACGTCGCCGGACGGCGCCACGCGCTCCGGATCGCGGAAAAAATAAAGGCAGAACAGTGCAACGACATAGAATGGCACGCCTGCCCAGGGCGTCAGGAAATACGAGAGAACGATTCCCACCAGCGCCAAACCGCAGGCGTAGTAAATGCCGTCACGTATAATACGCAAACCAACATTTTCTCATGCGCTACCCGGTTCCATTTGAATTGCAGTAATCTTATGCATAGGTGGGACTGATCTGTCGAGCGGCAATCGCGATTTGCGTTCTGATCTCTCTGTCCGCGCCGGCTATGGCGTGCGCGCTTCCCGGTTCCCGGATGAGTACGTCCGAGCGCGAATGCTGCCAGCGGATGCAGGGCGAATGCGGGGCTATGAACATGCCGGCGTCTCATAGCTGCTGTCACCGCAGCATGGGTCCGGTTCACGTCGATTTTGCCCCCGCACAGATCGTTTCCCAAAGCGCCGGGCCGAATTTGCTGATAACCCCGCTATCGCTCGCTTCGCCCCAAATTTCGAAGCTGGATCTTCAAATGGCCGCTCAGCCGAACGACTCGCCTCCTCGTATTTCACGTCTGAGCTCTTCCATCCTCCGCATCTGAATCTCTCGTTCCACACGTAGCTGCTCGCGGCTTTTCGCGAGCGGATTCGAATGTCAGGAGTGTATTTTGATGCGATTGATCCTTTTTGCCGCATCCGGCGTCGTGATGGCCGCCGGGTTGCGTGCACAAGCTCCCACACCGCTGGCGCAGTTGCTTGCAGAAGCGGAGCGAAACAATCCCGAAATAAGCGCCGCTCAGCATGTCTGGCGCGCTGCAACACATAGTCGCGCACAAGTGACTGCGCTGCCCGACCCTCAGTTCACGCTTCAGCAATTTAGCGTCGGCAGCCCACGGCCGTTTGCGGGCTTCAATTCCAGCAACTTCGCCTACGTCGGGATTGGCGCGTCGCAGGAGTTGCCCTATCCGGGGAAGCTCGGCCTCAAAGGGCAAGCGGCCGATCGCGAGGCAGATGTCGAGCACGCGCAAATCGGCGTTGTCAGGGCTTCCATCGCCCAGCAGGTGAAGCTGGCGTATGTGCGGCTCGCGTCTCTCCAGCGCACGCTCAAGCTGTTCGAAGACAGCCGGGCAACCTTGGGCCAGATGATCGAAACGGAACTATCCCGCTACAGCACCGGGCAGGGAAATCAGGCTGATGTTTTGAAGGCACAGCTCGAGCGGACCAGGCTGCTCACCGAGATCACAGCACGTCGCGAGGACGTGGCTCAGGCCCAGGCGGATCTCAAGCAGGCTCTCCATCGTCCTCAGGATTCCGAAGACATCGTGGCCGAAGATTTGCGGCCAACCACTCTCGGCTACGATTCGCGCGAGCTGCTGGAGCTGGCACGCAAGCAAAACCCGGAAGTGCAGGTCGATTTGAATGCAATCGAGAAGCAGAAAGCAGAGGTACAATCTGCGGCGCGGGCGGGCAAACCCGATTTCAGCATCGGCTACATGTACCAGCGAACTGGCGATGATTTTCCCGCCTACTACATGCTGACATTCAATCTGATCCTCCCACGGCGTCAGCGTGTGAGCGCGCAGATTGAGCAGGCTGCCGAGTCCGTGAAAAGCGCGCAGGCGCGCCTGGACGCGCAACTCCAGCAGCAGCTAGCGAGCGTTCAGAAGGAATTTGCCGCTGCGACCAGCACGGCCGATTTGATGGCCGATTACAACCAAGGCGTGATCCCGCAGGCAGAAGCCGGGTTCCATGCGGTTTTGACGGAATACGCGTCGGGTAAACAACAGGCCAGTTCCGCGCTGGAGTCGTTCGATGAAATGCTGCAACTGCACCGGCAATACGAACGCGTTCTTCTCGATCATGAGATAGCCATCATCCAGCTTGAAACTTTGACGGGAGCCGAACTGCGATGAAGAAATATATTCTGCTTACCTCGCTGGTTTGGTTTGCGCTCATCGCCGCGGGCGCGGGCCTGTACTTCTACTATTCGCGACCCGCAAAACGCCAAGCGTCGCCCTCAATCACCGTGCAGCCCGCCGCCGTCGGTACAGCGTCACCCGCAACGTCCAGTGTGCCGGCTGCTGCGCAACAGCCGCCGTTAACCCCAATTCAACTCACTCCGGAACGCATGCAGAGCATCGGCGTGCAAACCGGAACCGTGGAGTGGAAGCAGATCCACAATGAGATCCGTGCGACCGGAACGGTTGATATCGATGAGCGTTTAATCTCCTATGTTCAAGTCCGGTTTTCGGGATATATCCGCCAGGTCTTCGTGAACGCAACGTATCAATACGTTCACAAGGGTGACCCCTTGTTTACGATCTACAGTCCCGAACTGGTGGCAACGCAAAACGAGTATCTGATCGCGCTCCGCAATCAAAAGCTCCTCGGCGGCAGCACCGTCGATGGAGTTGCTTCTGGCGCTGAAGCCTTGAGAGCGGCTGCGGAGGCGCGCCTTCGCCAGTGGGACATGCCGGAAGCACAGATCGCATCCGTCAGGAAAACGGGCACTCCTATTTCGGATCTCGTCATCAACTCCCCCGTTTCGGGCTACATCATCGAGCGTAGCGCCCTTCCGAATCTCTACATCCAGCCTGCCACGCGTCTGTACTCCGTTGCCGATCTATCCCGTATCTGGGTTTACGCGCAGGTCTTCCAGGATGACGTCAGCAGCCTGAAGCCAGGCGATCAGGCCCGGATTATGGTGGATGCCTATCCGAACCGTATCTTTTCCGGCCGCATCGAAAGCATTTTGCCGCAAGTCGACGTTGCAACCCGCACGGTGCGTGTCCGGCTTGAGATCGCAAATCCGAATCTGAAGCTGAAGCCTGGCATGTTCGTCAATGTGGATCTGAAGACGAATCTCGGCCGGCAGCTCGTTGCGCCTGCCTCCGCGATTCTGCGATCCGGCACGCGAGAGCTGGCGTTTCTTTATCAGGACGACGGACGAATTGAGCCCAGGGAAATCGTTACCGGCGCGCGCTCGGGCGATGACCTGGTTATCGTGAAGGGCCTTACCGCGCATCAGCGGATTGTTACTTCCGCTAATTTCCTGATCGATTCCGAAAGCCAGTTGCAAGCTGCTGCAGGTTCGTTTACGCCGCCTCCGCCGGGCGTGAGCGCTGCGACTCCCCAGCCCGCAGCAGCAACGCAAGCGAAGATCGACTTTTCATCCGATCCGAATCCCCCGAGAAAGGGAAACAATATTTTTCGCGTGAAGGTCACCGGGCCCGATGGCAAGCCTTTAACCGGAGCCGCCGTCTCGCTTACGTTTTTCATGCCTGCCATGCCGGGCATGGGAATGGCGGCCATGTCCGTAAAACCGCAGCTTATGGACCAGGGCGCTGGCTTGTATCAGGGCTCAGGTGCGCTGCCAAGCGGAGGAACTTGGCAGGTGAGCATCTTCGTTCAGAAGGGTGGAAATACAGTTGGCGCTAAACAGATTCGGGTCAATGCAACGGGAGGTATGTAAGTGCTCTCGCGCATCATCGAAATCTGTTCCCGCAATCGCTTCCTGGTTTTCACCGCCACGGCATTTCTCGCGCTCGCCGGGTTTTGGTGCCTTACTCGAATTCCGCTGGACGCCTTGCCCGATATCTCCGACGTTCAGGTCATCGTCCATACTCCGTGGAATGGTCAGCCGCCCGGCATTATCGAAGACCAGGTCACGTATCCAATTGTGACCAGTCTTCTGGCCGGCCCTCGCGTGAAAGCGGTACGAGCCCAAACCATGTTCGGCGATTCGTACGTCTACGTCATCTTCGACGATGGAACGGACCTTTACTGGGCGCGCTCGCGCGTTCTGGAGTATCTGCAGCAAATCGGCGGGCGCTTGCCTGCGGACGTCCATCCGGTGATCGGTCCCGATGCCACAGGCGCGGGCTGGGTATATGAATACGCGATCGTCGATAGAGCACACACGCGGAGCCTAGCCGACCTCCGCTCTCTCCAGGACTGGCATTTGCGATACGCGCTCGAAACAGTACCCGGCGTGGCGGAAGTCGCCAGCATTGGCGGTTTTGTGCGCCAGTACGAAGTTCAGCTTGATCCCGCCAAACTGCTTGCTTACAAGATTCCGCTCTCCACCGTTATCGATCGCGTAAAAGCCAGCACCAATGAAGTAGGAGGCCGCGTTCTTGATCTAAGCGGCGCGCGTTATATGATTCGCGGGCTCGGCTATCTCCGTTCGCTGAGCGATTTGGGTATGGTCGCAGTGGGAAGCCATAACGGAACGCCTGTTCTGGTTCGCGATCTCGGATTCGTTAATTTCGTTCCCGATACCCGCGAAGGCGCTGCCGAATGGAATGGCGAAGGCGAAACCGTCGGCGGCATAGTCGTGATGCGCCAGGGGCAGAACGCGCTGCGCGTGATCGACGGAGTGAAAAGGAAACTCAAAGAGATTGCGCCATCGCTGCCCGCCGGAGTGGAAATCATGCCCGGATATGACCGTTCAGATCTGATCCGCGAGTCAATCTCTACTCTGGAGCGCGATCTCATCGAAGAAGCGGTCATCGTCAGTGTCGTTGTTCTCATCTTTCTGTTTCATTTCCGCTCCGCCTTAATCGTGATTCTGGCTTTGCCGCTTGCGGTTCTCATCTCGTTCATTCCGATTTATCTCCTCGGAGTCACTTCGAACATCATGTCTTTGGGCGGGCTGGCGCTTGCAATCGGAGTTCTGGTCGATGCGGCCATCGTGATGGTCGAAAACGGCTACCGGCATGTTTCGGAATACCAGGTGGACCATCGCGGGCCAATCTCGAAGGCAATCCGGCACAAGCTGTTGCTCGATGCGGCAAAGCAAGTTGGTCCGGCTTTGTTCTTTTCGCTTCTGATTATTGTGGTCTCATTCCTGCCTGTGTTCCTGCTGGAAGCGCAGGAAGGGCGCATGTTCCGGCCGCTGGCATGGACGAAGACGCTTGCTGTCGCATCTTCCTCGGTTCTTGCCATTACACTCGTGCCCGTCTTGATGACGCTGCTGATTCGGGGCCGGCTCCGGCCCGAGCCGGCCAATCCACTCTCGCGCCTCACGCAGGCGCTGTATTTGCCGGTGCTTCGCTTCTGTTTGCGCCACCGCGCACTTGCCGTGCTTCTCAATGTCGCCTTTCTGGCGGCGACTATCCCGCTTGCCTTTCGTCTGGGCAGCCAGTTCATGCCTCCGCTCTTTGAAGGCTCTGCGCTTTATATGCCGACGGCCCTGCCCGGCATCTCTATCCAGCAAGCCACCGCGCTACTCGGCGAACAGGATCGGATCTTGCGGACCTTTCCGGAAGTGCTCAGCGTGTTCGGCTCCGTTGGCCGTTCCGACAGCGCAACGGACAATGCGCCGCTCGATATGTTCGATACGACGCTCATGTTGAAACCGCGGCAAGCCTGGCGCGCGGGCATGACCTACGACAAGCTGATCCAGGAAATGGATCGGAAGCTGCAATTTCCGGGCCTATCGAACACCTGGACCATGCCTGTCGAAAATCGGCTCGACATGGAACTGACCGGCATCAAGACGCCTTTGGGCGTGAAGGTCCAAGGCCCCAGCATTGACGGCATCCAGAAAGCCGCGTCCCAAGTGCAGGCTGTTTTGACAACCATGCCGCAAGTGCGGTCTGTCTACGCCGAAAAAGCCGCGCAAGGTTTCTACATCGATATTGAACCGAATCGCGCGGAAGCCGCCAAATACGGCTTGACAGTAGAAGATATTCAGCGCGCCATTGCTTCCGGCATAGGCGGGAAAGCCATCGCGGTAAACATCGAAGGGCGCGAGCGGTATCCGATCGCGGTGCGTTACCAGCGCGGTTTTCGCGATACGACCCAGAAGATGCAAGGTGTCCTGCTGGACACGCCTTCGGGCGCGCAGATTCCGCTAGGAGAAGTCGCCCGGGTTGCATTCGCGCGCGGGCCGTCCATGATTCGCGACGAGAACGGCGCATTGACCGGATACATCTACATCGATTTGAAGAATACGGATTACGGCGGCTTTGTAGCCGCCGCGGATCGGCAGTTCGCCGCTAAACTCCGGCTGCCCCCCGGCTACTCCTTCAACTGGTCCGGCGAATACGAATTTCAACTTCGCGCTGAGCAGCGGCTGAAGCTCATCTTGCCGGTGGTTTTCTTCGTCATATTTCTGCTGCTCTACACGGTGTTTCACTCCGTCGCGGAAACGGTTGTCTTGATCATCCCCACGGCATATGCGCTCACAGGCGGATTGTTGCTGCAATGGCTGCTGGGCTTCAATTTCAGCGTCGCGGCGTGGGTGGGATATATCGCGCTGTTCGGAATCGCGATTGAAACCGGCGTCGTGATGGTGGTATATCTTCACGAGGCTGTGGATCGGCGAGCCGCTTCGGGGAGTCCGATGACGAGCGACGATCTGGAAGCGGCCGTCATTGACGGCGCAGTCCAACGCCTTCGTCCCAAGCTGATGACGGTGATTACGGTGATTGCCAGCCTCGCTCCCATCCTCTGGGCATCAGGAATCGGCTCCGATGTCATGAAGCCGATCGCAGCCCCCATTGTTGGGGGCATGGTCACGTCGGCGATTCACGTGCTTATCCTGGTGCCCATCTTCTTCATGATGATGAAAGAGCGGGAATTGCGAAGGAAGAATGCAACGTAGCAATCGCCTAGAATCGAATCATGGACAAACAGGCAAGCAAGGTTCTCGATCAAGCGCTCGCTCTTCCTCCAGATGCCCGTGCCGCCCTGGCCGATTCCCTGCTCGATAGCCTCGATCTTGAAGTGGACGAGCAGGCAGAGTACAACTGGCGCGAGGAAGTCCGGAAGCGTATTTCGGAGTTGGATTCGGGCATTGTTCAAGCCGTGCCGTGGCCAGAAGTTCGCACGCGGCTGACTGGCCAAATCCGGAGGTAAATGCCCTGGTAGGGTTTCATCCCGAAGCGGCGCAAGAGGCAGAGGCCGCGGTTCTCTGGTATGCCAAACGCAGCCTCCGCGCAGCCGAACGATTCGTCGAAGAGTTGGAGATCGCGGTTGCCGCAATTACAGAAGCTCCGGATCGCTGGCCGAGGTTTGATGGCGAAAGGCGGATTCCTCTTCCCGCTTCCCGTACCTGGTGATCTACCGCACCCTGCAGGACGGCATCCAAGTTCTCGCGGTAGCTCACGGCCGCAGACGTCCGGGCTACTGGCGATCCCGAGGTGATTAAATTCACATCCCCCGGAACAAGCGCAGCGCCAGCACGCCCGGTAAGCCTGCCTGCGTGATGTCGTCGGCTGTCTTTTGGATGGGATACTCGGCGCGTCGCAATTTCACGATCTTCTGCCCCGGGTTGTAGAGGGCGTATGCGGCGCGCGGGTCGCCGTCGCGCGGCTGCCCCACTGAGCCCGGGTTCACCATGTACAGCACATCCGGCTCCAGCGCCACGACGGCTTCTTTTTCCTTTTTACGAACGGCCGGAATTACGCCGATCTTGCCACGCGTTGAGAAAAATCCGCCTTGCAAATGGGTATGGCCGAAGAAGGCCAGAGGCAGTTCGAAAAACGAGAAGCACGGCGTCGCGCTGGCCTTTGTGGTCACATACTCGTCTTCATCGCGCGGCGACCCGTGCCAGACATGAAAATGCTCGAGTTTCGTGGGCCCCTTTTCCAGTTGGCGAAGATATTCGAGCTGATCCGCGGCGAGCTGACGGATGGTCCAGATGGCCGCTTCTTTTGCCACCTCATTGAACCATTCCAGATCGTCAACGCCTGCAACCACCTTGTCATGATTGCCTCGGATAACGCGCGCGCAGTTGGCTTGCGTCCACTCCAGAACGGGAGCAGGATGCGGGTTGTATCCCACCAGATCGCCGCAACAGACGATTTGCTGATACTGACCTTCCGCATCCGCCAGCACCGCTTGCAGCGCATACAGATTGGCGTGGAGGTCGCTCAGAATCAGGATCTGCACAGGGGTATGAGATTACAGTGCTGCCACCCGGCGATTTGGTGCAGAGACTCGTTTCTGCAGTGCCGGCAGGTTGTGCCGGCACTTGGTTTTTTGGAAATCGGGGTTATGCCAATACGACCTGTTCGGCTTGCAAGCCCTTGGGTCCTTTTTTTACGACAAAGGACACCCGGGCGCCTTCGTCCAAGGTGCGGTACCCGGACGATTCGATCGCCGAAAAATGCACAAATACGTCTTCGCCGCTCTCGCGCGCAATAAATCCAAATCCCTTCGAAGCGTTAAACCACTTCACGGTGCCGGTTTCTTTCATGATTCTTCCTTTTTTCTACTTAACAAACCCCTGCCTGTCAACTGAGCGGCATAGAAAAACTGAATGCCAGCGAGTATGCTTGCAAACGACGCTCTGAGCAAGTCAAGGAACGATTTACTCGTTTACGGTAGCATAATACGCTGTGGCTAGTCTCTCTTTATAAGCAGAGAATCTGTCACGAATAGCGGAACGATGCAATTTGCATGCTGAGAAATCTCGCCGCGCTAGGATTATCAATCGCGACTTTCGCCTTCGCTGCTCGGCCTATGGCCGCCGAGGTGCTGGCGGCGGGCGCCCATCTGGAACTGCGTTTGTCCGTCGCAACCGGTTCCCGCATCTCACATCCGGGCGATCCGGTGGAAGCTACCGTAATCGCACCTGTATTGGAGGATGGACGGTTGTTGATCCCGCAGGGTACGACCGTTTCTGGGGCCGTTGAAAGAGTGGAGCGCCTGGGATTAGGACTGAAACACTTGACGGCGGGAATCGGATACCGCTTTGACGCGATTCAGCTACAAGATGGCGCGGTGATTCCAATTGAAGCACGGGTGATCCAGGTAGAAACGGCCAAGGAGAGGGTGAATGCCCAAGGACTTATTGGCGGCATCTACCCCACCGCAAATCTCTCCTCCAGCGTTGCTTTCTATTTGCTACCTCTCTTGTGCGTCGATCCCGAATTTGGAGTGCCGGTCTTGGGAGTCAAATTCCTCATCGCCCGGTCCCCCGATCCGGAGATCTATTTCCCGGCAGGCACGGAAATGGTTCTTCAACTCACCGCCGCGGCCGATATTCCCCATCTGGGCACGCCCCAGGATCGGATTAGCCCCGTTCCGGCCGCGGAAATGGCCGAAGCGCGCGGAATACTCGCGCAGCTTCCACAGCAGCGGACCAGCAGCGGCAATCATCCTTCCGATCTGGTGAATATTCTGTTTTTTGGGGGAAAGGAACCGATCAACCGGGCTTTTCAGGCGGCGGGTTGGCTCGGCGCACAGCGAAGATCGGTACTGTCTCTCTATCGCATGTACCACTGTATGGTGCAGCGGATGGGCTACCGGATGGCCCCCATGGGGCGACTGATGTTGAACGGCGCTACGGCCGATAGCGAATATCAAAAAAGCCTCGACACCTTTTCGAAGCGCCATCACGTGCGCCTGTGGGAGCAGCGCGAAAACGTCTGGCTGGGCGCAGCGACCGAGGATATCGGTTACACCACCCGCAGAATGCACATCACCCATGCCACGGATCCGTTCATTGATAACGAACGCGCCAAGGTGCTGAATGACCTCGCGTTTACCGGATGTGTGGAGGCTGCGAGCATGACGACGCGCGACCCTTCCGACCCCGCGGCGCAGGGTCGTTTTCCCGGGACGGATGGAAGAGTCGTGGTCATTCGAATGAACGACTGCAGCAATCCGCGCGCAATGCCCGGTGAATCGGCGACCTCCGGCCCGCGCGAAGAGCGGCGATCGGTTCAAGCCCTGATCGCTTTGCGGAACGACATGATCCGCTCAAATCCCATCTCGCTGACCTCGAACACCATCCGGGCGCTCCACGAGAAACGGAATCCCGAAGTGACCGGGGCGCCGTCCAAAACCGGCGTTGTGCAATCCAGGTGGATTCGTCCCAGCGTTCTCGATGAGGAAAACCTCACGGTGGACGCGCAACGATAGCCAGTTCACTGCCCGCACCCGCGGTTCCCGAATCCGTCGTCCTTTACAATGCAGTCGATGTCCTTAGTCGTTATCGGGTCCGTCGCTTACGACGCAATCGAGACCCCTCATGGTAAGCGCGAGCGAACGCTCGGCGGTTCGTGCACCTACATTGCGCTCAGCGCGAGTTATTTCACCGAGACGGCCATAGTTGCCGTGGTGGGAGAAGACTTCGCCGCTGAAGACCGCAGTCTCCTAACCAGCAAATCGGTCGATCTGCAGGGCCTTGAGCACGTCCCCGGGAAGACATTCTTCTGGTCCGGAGTTTATTCTGCCGACATGAATGAT
This sequence comes from Bryobacteraceae bacterium, assembly GCA_035475915.1. GTDB lineage: Bacteria > Acidobacteriota > Terriglobia > Bryobacterales > Bryobacteraceae > Bog-105. The sequence goes on along the minus strand of DATIMA010000208.1, from coordinate 1,096 downwards.
CGCACCACGTTGCGCACCGATCTGAACGTCTTCGCGGAATTCGACCCCAAACTTCCGGCCTCTTACAAGAAAGAGCCCTACCTTTTTCTTGGCAATATACAGCCCGATCTGCAGCGCGGAGTCCAGGCTCAGATGAACGGTCTGCGCTTTGCCGGCGGCGACACGATGAACTACTGGATTTCTCAAAAGCGCGACGACCTTCTGGCCACCATTCGCGATTGGGATTTTCTTCTGATCAACGACAGCGAGGCCCGGATGCTGGCCGGCGAACAGAATCTGCGCAAAGCTGCGGAGAAGATTCTTGACCTTGGGCCGAACACTCTCGTTATCAAGCGCGGCGAATACGGAGCCATGCTGGTCCGTCGCGATACGCTGTTCATGGTTCCCGGTTATCTATTGGCAGATGTGTTCGATCCAACCGGCGCAGGAGACTGTTTTGCCGGAGGCTTCGTTGGTTATCTGGCGGAGCGCGGATTTGATCTACGCAACGGCGCCTTCGACGTGCGCGAGCTGCACCGGGCCGTCATTTATGGTTCCGTAATGGGGAGTTTCTGCTGTGAGCAGTTCGGCGTTGACCGCTTCCGCACGCTCACCCGTGAACAGATCGACGAGCGCTTTGGCGAATTCAGGCGATTCACCGCATTCTAGCGACGTAGGCCATCGGGCCTTGTCGTCCCCCGCAGAGTTCGCACTCGCCTTCTATTCGCTCTGCATGCTGGCTGCGCTTGCCGTGCTGTGGTGCTATGGCAACGGCTACATCCTTTACTATGGGGACGCGCAATCGCATCTGAATCTTAGCCGGAGCATTATCGATTCCCGCACCCCCGGCTACGATCAGCTTGGAACCGTTTGGCTTCCGGTTCTGCACGTGATCTGCCTGCCATTTGTAGGCAACATGGCTTTGTGGTCAACCGGACTTGCAGGCGCCATCCCGGTCTGCATCTGTTTCGTCGCGGCGGGTCTCTTCTTCTACTACGCTGCCAGAGACGCCTACAGCAGCCGGCTTGCCGCCGCGGTCGTGCTCGCGTGTTTCGCTCTCAATCCGAACATCCTCTATCTCGCAACCATTCCGATGACGGAGATCGTGTTCGCGGCC
>DATIMA010000207.1:0-36706 GCA_035475915.1 Bryobacteraceae bacterium | reverse complement strand
CCGCATTAAGTGGCGGCTGGTATGCAGGCTAAATGGGCGGGGCGGACGCAGGAGTTTCATGCCGGCCTCTTCGGGCGTCCGGTTGCCTTTCCGGTTGTTGCATTTGTGGCAGCACGCGACCAGATTCTCCCAGGCCGTTTCACCGGCGCGCGAACGGGGAATGACATGATCGAGCGTCATCTCTCCGGAGGGGAGCGTCTTGTGGCAATACTGGCAAGTGTAACGGTCCCGCATCAGGATGTTCTTGCGGGAAAGCGCACGGGTCTGATGGGGAATGCGGCGATATTCCAGCAGCCGGATTACGGAGGGCACGTGCAGGATACGCTTCGCCGAGTGGACTTGAGAGGGGGCTAGCTCTTCGGCCGATGCCACACCTTTCAGAATGAGCACCAGCGCCCGCCGCGCCGCACAAATATTGATCGGCTCGTAACTGGCATTCAGGACGAGAACAGGCCTATGAAGTCGATCGGGACTAGCCATCAGACACGCCTCCGCGTTTGGGGCAATCACTGTTACAACAAGCGAAGCCCTTCGAATAAATTCGACTAATTCACACCGGTTCCGACCGACAGCGCCTTTCGCCGCGGCCCGCCGGATGAAGTCAAATCTCTTTCAAATCCGCGCCGGTCGACTCGCGCCAGCGTCAGCGCGGAGACGCGGGCAGCACCCGCGGATTTTAGCGCGACAGCGGCCGCTCGCAGCGTTGCGCCCGTCGTAAAGACATCGTCGATCAGCAGAACGCGCTTGCCTGCGATTTCCTGAGGGCGCTTGATCACGAATGAATCCTTGAGATTCTCGCGCCGCTGCAGTTCGCTGAGGCCAGCCTGCGCTTTCGTGTAGCGCTTTCGCCGCAGATTATTTGCAAGCTTTAGTCCGTAGCGTTTTGCGATCGGCTGGCTGAGCAGCTCAGCCTGATTGAATCCGCGCTCCCATTGCTTCCGCCAGTGCATTGGCATCGCAATCACCAGGTCGAAATTGTGATCCAGCGGCAATGCCTTTGCGAGCAACCGGCTCAGCGGCTGAGCAAGGGTTTCTACTTTCCCATATTTGAAGAGATGAATTAACTTGCGAAGGGGTCCTTCATAACTGCCGAAAGAGTAGGCTGTATCGAAATTGACCAGGCTCTCGCGGCAGACCGTACACAGGTCATGCTCATCCAGCGGATAGTCATCCACAAATGGCGTTCGACAAGCTCTGCAGAAGAATTCTGCTTCCAAGGGTTTGGGAAGGGCCAGACAGGCAGGACAGACGGGGATGCGGGAGATGTTCGTCAATGGCTGTTCGCACAGCCTGCAATCGTCAGGAAAGACGAGATTAAATAAAGTGCCTGAGAAACGTTCGACGGCGGACAGCAGCACATTTGACCGCCGGTATTGGTTCACTATGGCAGTGCGAGTCGTGAGACTAGGGAAGACACACCCCCACTAAATCGAGAGTATACAACATCATAAGTAGAAGTAGGAGATTCGGTCCCGAAGTTGCGCTCGGAATGCTAAATTCGTTTAGACATCTGGAACGAGGCGAAGGACGAATTCGGGGGCGACTCCCGATTGCCGTAAAGCAGTCAAAACAGGTCTATACATGAACAGCTTGCGCGTTCTGTTTGTTAATCGCAATTCGCCGGAATCAGAACAAATTTGCTCGGTACTCGCCGGAGCGAGTCACGTGGTGCTGCCTGCGGGCAGTCTGGACGAAGCTTCCGAGGCGCTGTTCGTTCAGAAGTTCGATGCAGTCCTCCTGGGGCCTTCGCTCCCGCTAACCGGGTTGCGGGAATTCAGCGCTAACCTGCGGCAGCTTGAATCGAATCAGCGCGCTGCGGACCGGATTCCGATCCTTTCGCTTTCATCGCGAACACCAGATGACCCCGCCGAGCCGGACTGTCGGGGAGAGTTCGCGGTGGATGGCTATTTGTCTGCGCCATTCGAACCAGCCGCACTGACCGAGGCTGTAAGAAGTCTGGCCGCCGCAGTCAAGAACGCGGGGTCAAAAGAGGAGGATGAGGCGGCGAAGCTGGCTGCCTTCGAAATAGAGAGCTTTCGGGAACAGGTCGGCTATGATGCTGATCTGTTAATTGAAATTATCGACCTCTTCCTGGCCGAGACCCTGAATCAGATTCCGGCTATGCGCGACGCGCTTGCATGCGCCGATTACGGCCAGCTTCGGAGCGTGGCGCATACAATTAAAGGCTCTTTCGGTAGCCTCCACGCACCGCGCGCCAGATTTCGCGCCCAGGAACTGGAAGGAGCTGCTAGAAGCGAGTGTGCCGATTCCTGCCGCATCTTATTGTTAGCGCTCGAAGCAGAATTAGACATACTGCGGCCCCAGTTGCTTGCATTACGGAACGCAACCGGCCCGTGTTAACGCTCCTGTTACACTGAGGTTGCTTTTGCCTCGAATGCTTCTATGAGTTCCCTCCCAGTACTGGAAATCGTCTGTGCTCACAGTCCCGATTCCGATGACGCGTTCATGTTCTACGGCTTGGCGACCAAGAAAGTGCGTTCGCGTTCAATCAGCTTTCGTCACGTGCTGGAAGATATAGAATCGCTGAACCGCAAAGCAACCGATGGGTTGTATGAACTTACGGCAATCTCTTACCATGCTTATCCGTACGTCGCCGATAAATATGTTCTGATGGCAAGCGGCTCAAGCGTTGGCGATGGCTATGGGCCTGTGGTGGTCAGTTCACGCCACTTGACGCCTGACGAGTTGAAGGGCAAGCGGGTCGCAATCCCCGGCACGATGACCACCGCGTTCTTAACATTTAAGCTCTTTCAGCCCGATTTTGAGGCTGTGATCGTGCCGTTCGACAAAATTCTGGATGCAGTCCGCGATCACGACGTGGATGCCGGCCTGATTATCCATGAAGGGCAGCTCACGTTTGGGCACGGGGGTCTGCATTCGGTCATCGATCTCGGCAAGTGGTTCAAATCGCAGTATGGCCTGCCGCTCCCGCTAGGAGGAAATGCGCTGCGCCGCAATCTGCCGCGTGAGGCGCAAACCGAGTGTTCCCGGCTGATGCGGGAGAGCATTCAATACGCGCTCGACCATCGGGAAGAGGCGTTGAATTATGCGATGCAGTTTGCCCGCGACCTGGACCCGGCCCTGGCCGACCAATTTGTCGGAATGTATGTCAATCATCACACGGTCGACGGGGGCGAGATTGTTCCGCGCGCGGCGCAAAAGCTTCTGGATCTGGGCTATGAAGCAGGATTGATCCCGCACAAAACTACCATTGAAGTCGTCCGCTAGGCAGTGTTGAGTCTAGCTGAGCGAGTTCGATAGGATACTTTCAAATAATGATGCAGCACTTCTCGCGGCTGACGGCCTGCATGATACTGGCAGTGCTCGCAGCCTCCGGCCATGGCAAGCCCGCAACCGAGACGAATCAGCGCATTCTCAGTATTCGTGATCTTGGCAAGCGGGATTACAGCGTTATTCCGACAATTGCTCAATACCTGAAGGATCCCAGCCGGGACATCCGGATAGAGGCAGTCAAGGCAATTGTTCGCATCGACACCCCCCATAGTCTGGATGCCCTAATCGAAGCGACTCACGACAACGATCCGGAAGTACAGATTCGGGCGACGGACGGAATCGTGAACGCCTATGTTCCCGGGTATGTTGCGAAATCGGGATTGACTGGATCTCTGACCCGCGGAGTCAGACAGATGAAATCGTTCTTTTCGTCCCGCAACGATCAGACCATCGATGCCGATGTGGTAGTCCGGCCCGACGTGGCGCAGGCTCTGGCAGACGAAATAGGCAGAGCCGCGAGTCTGGATGTACGTGCGAACGCGGCGCTCGCTGCCGGCATCCTGCGCGCCCGCCCTGCGATACCCGCCCTGATCCAGGCATCACATTCCACCGATAGTGACCTGATTTTCGAATGCCTAGTCGCCTTGCAAAAAATTCACGACCCTGCGGCCGGTCCCGGAATCGGATTTCTGGCACATGATCTGGACCAGCGTATCCAGGTGATTGCTCTGGAAACAATCGGGGTTCTGCGGAGCCAGCAATCAGCCCCGGACGTTCGGTCGGCGCTGACCCATGCACGCAACGCGCGGATTCGCCGCGCCGCTTTGGAATGCCTCGCGATGCTGGCGATTCCGGATGACCGGTCCGTTTTTCAAAAGTACGCCGAAGATGATGATCCCGAATTAAGAGCGGCGGCTCTGGAAGGGCTGGGCAGGCTTCGCGAGCCAGAGGATTATCCGGCAATCGAAGCTGCTTTTAACGAAAAGGATGCAGATTGGCGGGTTCACCTGGCTGCGGCGTTTGCGCTTGCGGATGAAGGGAAAGTAGACACGTCTGATTTCAGCCCGCTGCCCTATCTGGTGGAAAATCTGAACCTCAAAGCTCGCGCTTATGTTGCCAATGCGTACCTGGTGGAACTGGCGCGCCGCGAAGATGTCCGCGCAGCCCTCACGAAGATGATTCCCGGAGCGACAAAAGATCAGAAGATCGCGCTTTGTTCGATTTTCGGGAGCAGCCAAGCGCCCGATGCCATTCCGGTATTGAGCGGACTCTCGAAAGATATGGATCCGGATGTGGCGTTCGCCGCATCGAGAGCCCTCCGGATAGTACAAGCCCGCAAATCCTCCTAAGAGGCTGCGGGCTAAGAGCTGCGCTTTGTAGGTTTGAAAGACTACTTGGCTCGCTTCTGCTTTTGCTGACCAACGCGGATCTTGAAATGCTGCTGCTTGGCTTCCTGGAAGGCCTTGTGGTCGTGACGTGCGACAGCATCGTTTAGATACGTGTCCACATTGGCATCCTTCGGCAATACCGCCATAATCGTGAAATTCTCATTGCAGGTGGGACAAAAGGGCCTAAAACGCTTTACATTCGGGATTGCCATACGAACTTGATAATAACATGAAATCAGGGCGCGATTTGAGATGTGAGTAGCTGTTCCAGGGCGTTCCGCAGGTTGCCGTAATCAAACCGGAACCCGCTCCGCTCGGTTGCTTTCGGCAGCACTCGCTGGCTATCGAAGATGACGTCTGCCAGTTCACCCAGAGCAAGCTTCAGAGCAAACTTCGGCACAGTGCAGAAGGCTGGCCGCCGGAGCACGCCGGACAGCGTCTTTGTAAATTCGGCATTGGTAACAGGACCCGGACTGGCACCGTTTAACGTTTCATGAATGGTGGGGTTCTCCGCCGCGAAAATCAGCAGGCGCACTAAATCGTCCAGATGAATCCAGGGCATCCATTGCCGCCCGCTGCCGAATTTGCCTCCAAGGCCGAGCTTGAATGGTGGGAGCATCTTCGCTAGGGCACCACCCTCGCGTCCCAGTACCGTTGCAATCCGGATGGGAACGACGCGGAGGCCGAACTCTTGCGCTTTCTTTGCCTCTTGCTCCCATTGCACACAGAGATCGGCAAGAAAGCCGCTGCCCGAACTACTCTCCTCCGTGAGAATTTCGTCGCCGCGGTTTCCGTAATAGCCTACGGCGGACGCGGACACCAGGACACCCGGCTTATATCGCAGCTCGCCGATAGTAGAAACGAGGTTTCTGGTTCCGGCAATCCGGCTCTCATAAATCCGCTTCTTGACCGCTTCTGTCCAACGCTGCGCGATGGGCTCTCCGGCCAGATGAATTACCGCATCCAGGCGAGGAACACTGTTCAACGGCGGCTTCTCATCCGCGCGCCAGCAATGGAACGCAGCCCGGGAATCCAGATCTTTACTGCGCATCCGGCCTAGATAATTAACTCTATGGCCGGCGGATAGAAGCGTATCTACCAGCTTCTTGCCAATGAATCCGGTCGCTCCGGTTATCAAGAAGTTCATGCTCAATCTTTCAGAGCGATTCCCAGCGCTTTCATCTTGCGGTAGAAATTACTGCGATCAAGGCCGAGCAGCTCCGAGGCGCGTGTCACGTTACCGCTAGTCTCCTCCAGCTTCCGAAGGATGTAATCGCGCTCCGCCGCCTCCTTGACCTCTTGCAGGCTTCCAAAACTCTCCTGCAGTTTCGAAGGCTGGCTACGGCGTGACAGGTCCAACGACAGATGGCGCGCCTCAATGCGCCGCTGCGGGTGGAGAATCACCAGCCGCTCCATAAGATTTCGCAGCTCACGCACATTGCCGGGCCAGTGATAGCTCATGAGAGTCTCAATCGCGTCGCCGCTGAGATCCTTCTGCCTCCGGCCATAGGCCAATGAGAACTCACGCAGGAAATGGCCTGCGAGCAGTGGAACATCCTCGGCCCGGTCGCGAAGCGGCGGTACGGTGAAGGGAATGACATTGAGGCGATAAAAGAGATCCTCACGAAAGTTACCGCGCTCAATTTCTCTTTCCAGGTTCTTGTTGGTTGCGGCCACGACCCGCGCGTCAACCTGGATGAATTGCGGCGCTCCCACCGGTTCAAAGCGGTGCTCGTCAAGCGCGCGGAGAACTTTTGCCTGGGTCTTCAGACTCATGTCTCCTACTTCGTCCAGAAAGAAGGTTCCGCCATGAGCTTTCTGCAGCTTGCCGATCTTGTGATCCACGGTCCCGTCGAGATTCGTGCGCCGGTGTCCGAAAAGCTCACTCTCGATTTGATCTTCGGGTATAGCCGCGCAATTCACTTCAACAAAGGGGCCATTGGCGCGCTGGCTGGAGCGGTGGATAGCTCGCGCCACCAACTCTTTTCCGGTGCCGCTTTCACCGTAGATCAGAACCCGGCCGTTGGTTCCCGCCATCAGCTTCAATTGCTGCCGCAGAGCCTTTACAGGAACGCTTTCGCCGATGAGTTCCGGCCAGACGGTTTCCTCCCGAAGCCGCTGGAGTTCCAGATCCGTCCGGCGCTGCTGAATCGCATTTTTCAACGCGACGCTCACTTTTTCGATGGTCAGGGGTTTTTCGACAAAATCGAATGCGCCGAGCTTAGTTGCTTTCACGGCGGTTTCAATATTGCCGTGCCCTGAGATCATGATGACTGCTGGGCGGGTATCCGCAGGTATGTCTTGAAGCCGTGCCAGGGTCTGGAGTCCATCAATGCCCGGCAGCCAAATGTCGAGCAGCACTACCTCATAGGTTTCGCGTGTGAGCGCCTCGAGGCAGGCTTCTCCGCTGTCCACCGCCGTGCAATCGTATGCCTCGTCGGTAAGTACGCCGCGCAGTGACTGGCGGATATTCGCCTCGTCATCGACAATGAGCACCTTGGGTCCGCGCATAGGCATGCTGGCGAGTTAAACCTTCAGAGTAGCGGGCGCTGGTTCGGCCGCGTTCCAGGAGTTTTCCAGATCGCGGGTTGAGAGGGCATTTAACTCCACGATGAAGCGTGCGCCTACCGGGGAATTATCCTCGACCCGCACTCGGCCGTGATGTTCTGTGATAATGCGGCTAACGATGGCCAGACCCAATCCAGTGCCCCGCGCTTTAGTGGAAAAATAGGGAAGAAATAGCTTCTCCTTGTCGGCGGCTGAAACTCCGCAGCCGGTATCCGAGACCGATAGCTCAACAATTCCGGGAGAAGGCTGCGAAGTGGCGACCCCAAGCTTTCGCTGAAAGCTATCCGTCATCGCCTCGGCTGAATTATCTATAAGGTTGACAATCACGCGTTTCATCTGGTCGCGATCCGCCATAACCGGCGGAATCGTTCGATCCAGATGCACGCTCACTTCTACTCCCTCCAGGCGGTCCGCAAAGACGGCCATGGCGCTTTCGACAATTTCGTTCAAGTCGGCGAGAACGGGTTGAGCGGTGGGAAACCCTGAGAACTGTGAGAATTCATCCACCAGCGATTTCACGGTTTGCACTTCCTGCTGAATGGTCTGTGTGCATTCTTCGAGAATGGCGCGCGAATCGGCCGGAAGCGGCAGGCGGATCAGATGCCGGGCGATCCGATCGGCACAGAGTGAAATGGGCGTCAAAGGGTTCTTGATTTCGTGAGCAATGCGGCGCGCCACCTCCTGCCAGGCCGCGGCCCTTTGCGCGCGCAGCAGATCGCTGGTGTCTTCAATCACCATCACGAACCCGCGCTGCTGCTCCAAGGATGCCGCCGTGACGGCCAAATGCAGCACAGACGATGGCCGCTGTATGTCGAGCTGACAAGCTGCGGCGCCGGTCCGCCTCGCTCTCTTCAGGAGGTAGCGGATCTCTGCCAGGTCGTCGGCTGCGAAGAGGTCGGATAGGCGTTTTGCCGAGAAGGCCACATCTTGCGAAAAGATGCCCGCTAGAGCGCGATTGACGCGTTCGATCCGTTCGTCCGAGGAGACCGAGATAACCCCGGTCGGAATACTCTCCAAAATCGCTTCGGTAAATCTGCGCCGCGCCTCCAGTTCGCGCGCATTGCCTTCCAGTTCGTTCGTCATCTCGTTGAAGGCGCGCACCAGCGTTGCCAGTTCATCAATCGCCTTCACGCGGACCCGGTACGACAAATTTCCGCGGCGGACTTCCCGCGCGGCTCCGAGCAGAGCCGAGATTGGAACGCTGATATGCCTCGCCAGAAGTTGAGCGGTCCAGGCCGCGAAGAACAGCACGAACAGCGTCAGCAGACAAATCATCAGAAAGTAAGTATCCTGATAAAACTTCTTCCGGCCGCCGAACTGCTTCTGCTCGTCCATGAACTGCTGAATTACAGTTTCTTTCTGTTTCGTATCGCTGGCCATCTCGGCAACCAGCGCGACGTGCGCTACCTTGTCACCTCCGTCCCGAATATCGGCGGTCGCCTGAAGCAGGGGTCCGTCGGGTTCCCCGAAACGCTGATAGAGCAGAAGCGGAACGCCCACCTTTCGTACCACGATGAGCTGGCGGATTCCCCGCTTATCGCAAACGCTCTTATAGAAGCCGGAATCTACTCGTCCCGTCTGGGCTGTCTGCAAGGTTTCGGGCAACAGACTGATCCAGTCCGCTTGCGCCTGAACGCGCTCTTCGGCTTCCTGCTTATAGGACCTGTCCAGGTCCTGGAGATTCATTTCAATTCCGCGTGCGGGGCGCGTGAACCACTTATCCAGCGTTCGATTCAGGACCGTGTAGTTAAAAAGGGCTGAAAACAGGGTGGGAGCAAGCGTGAGCGCAAGCGCTCCAAACAGCAGTTTCGAGCGGATACGCGACCCTTCCCGGTTTTGCTGCCGATCGATATAGAGTTTGACCCCCGACCGGAACAGCATGAAGCCGAGAATGACGGTAAGCAGGAAGATTACGGTCGAAACCGCGGAAAGAACGATGGTTTCCCGGACGTTGGAAGGTCCAAACGAAAAGCTGAATGAGCCCTGCCAGACCATCAGGGCGAGCAGAATCAGGAAGATCAGCGCGGTGGCGGCAAAGGCCAATCGGCGTCGCACAACACTGTCATAGTAGCCCAGAAGGCAGAATAATAGACCCCTTATTCCGGCCTGCTTAGTACGGAACGTTCAATGGCGGCCACGCCTGCGGATTGGCTGGACCTTAGAACCGTTGGCACCTCTTACTCCATTGCCTCGCGCTCCATATCCACGGCAGGCTGTAGATGAAGCTGCATATGGCTCGAAAAACCTGGTCGAATTTATTTCTGTTGCTTGCGGCAATTAATCTTGGGCTGGCTCTGTTTCCGGCTAATCCGGTCAGAGTTGTCGATTGGATTGCTCTCCCCTTCTGCCTAACTCTAAGCGCGATAGCCCGCCGCAGGATGGTGTAACTCGTTCAGCTTATGTGCTTTGCCTGGATACATTTGATAGCGCAAACAGAACCATACGGACGACATACGGGTCAGTGTTGGCTCGTATTTTGCGTAAAAAGCAACTTCAACGTAAGATTATTGGGCTGGTTCGACGAGTGTCTGTGTACGCACACCCGCTTCAGATGAACGCGGTCTCTGGGCGGATCCGCCGATCCGCCCGACTTTAGGGCTGAAGGGGTCAGAGTAACCTCGCCTTATTCCGCCCCAAAGTTGGCTCAAAGGTGTTTGCAACAGGCCGATGTGACTCAAGAAGGCGCTGGTATTACGCCAGCGTCGTTCGACATATCTGCCTTCAACTATGTTGCGATCACCCATCTACACGGCCATCGGCCAGGTGCTCTCCCTCAGGGGAATACGTGCGAGCGGAATCATTGGCATCATTATGGCGGGACTGGTATTTCCCGGGCGCTCAACGGCCGCCACGCAGGATTTTGGGCAGGCCCAGGTAAACGGAACGGGTTCCGCTCCCCGCCTGCTCACGTACACAGGGTTAGCCAATACGCCCACGTTCTCATTCGTTTACGGCCGGGACTTCAAGCTCGGCACGCCAAGCTGCACATCGGGAACTTGCTCCGTTTCTGTGGTCTTCCAGCCTGTGTACCCCGGTCTCAGGCAGGATGCCGTGGCCGTGAAAGATCAACAAGGGAATCTGTTGGCGATAACGCTGCTGCACGGAATCGGTGTGGCGCCAGAAGCCGCAATTTACCCGGGTACCATTACCACATACGCCGGCACGGGTCGGATTGGGTATTCGCCCGATGGTCAAAGCGCCGCAAGCGCCAAATTTGCTAACCCGCAGGGTGTGGCGATTGACGCAATCGGGAACATCTATATCGCGGATTCGCTGAATCAGGTGGTCCGGCAGGTCTCCGTGAGCACCGGCACTGTGCGCACCATAGCCGGCGTAGCCTTCGGCACCGGCCCTATCGTGGATGGTGGACAGGCGACTCAAACACCGTTGAACAATCCGGCCGCGGTTGCAGTCGATGGCGCGGGCAACGTTTACATCGCCGATCAAGGCAACAACGCGATACGCAAGGTGACCGCCGCAACCGGCGTAATCACGACGGTTGCAGGTGGAGGGCACACCCGCTCAGGCGCGGATGGCTTTGGCGATGGCGGCCCTGCTACGAACGCCATTTTGTATGGTCCGGCCGACATCGCGCTGGATGCTTCGGCCAATCTATATATCGCCGATGCCTTTCATGGCTTAATCCGCAAAGTAGACGTCTCTACCGGGATCATCACGGTGGTCGCGGGCGGAGGCAACAGCAGTGGATCGGATGGTTTTGGCGACGGACTCCTGGCGACGCAGGCCGGACTGAATAATCCCACCGGTATTGCCGTAGATGCCGCGGGCAACCTGTACATAGCGGATACCGGGCACAGCTTGATTCGGTTTGTCGCCGCCGGCTCGGGCATCATCAGCGCAATCGCAGGGAATGGGATTCCCGGCTACAACGGCGACCTGGGACCTGCTATAAATGCTGAACTCGCCGGCCCCTCCTGCGTCCGAGTGGATGCCGCTGGAAACGTTTATATTGCCGATACAGGAAACAATGCCATTCGCCAGGTACAAGCCGCCTCGGGCACGATCAACACAATCGCCGGAAATGGAGCATACAGCTATTACGGAGATGGCGGAATTTCCACGGGAGCCAATCTGGCAAGTCCCTCCGGCCTGGCATTGGATGCCAGCGGAAACGTGTACATCGCCGATAACGGGAACAACGTTATTCGGAAGGTCGCGTTTCAGTCACCAACCATCTCTTTCGGCACTACGACGATCGGACTGGCAAGCGCCCCCCAGTTCTTGAATGTCCTCAATATCGGCAACCAGCCGCTGAATTTCAGTGCGCTCAATTTGACGGGAATACCGAACTTTAAGCAGCAGGCCTCCGGGTACGTGGACTGCTCCGCTTCGTCGAGCGTAGCGGCGGGATCGGCCTGCGTCATCGCCGTCGCGTTCGTTCCGAGTACCACTTTTTCGCTAACCGGAAGCATCACAGCGACGACGAATGCATTGAATTTATCGGCTTCCTCAGCAGTGGCGGCGTTGCAAGGAATCGGTGCTTCCGGACCGGCTCCCAGAGTGGCTTTGAGCGCTGCAAACCTTTCCTTTGGGAATCAGGCCACTGGCTCATCTGCGGTGCTGGCTGTCATGCTCACCAATTCGGGTAACGCCCCGCTCGGTATTAGCAACATCTGGGTCGCCGGCGCAAATTCCGCGGAATTTGCCGTCAGCACAACCTGTGGCGCGGTCGTGGCTGCCAACGTGAGTTGCACGGTCAATGTGACGTTTACTCCAACCGCTGCGGGGCCTCGCTTCGCCACTCTGATCTTTAATGATTCAGTCGCCAATTCGCCCCAAACGGTGGCGTTGACGGGAACCGGCGTGCTTACGGCGCGCGCGAGCCTGAGTTCGGCAAATTTGAATTTTGGGAGCCAGTCAGTTGGAACAGCCAGCGGTTCTCAAACCATTAATCTCATCAGCAGCGGCAGTATTGCGCTGCCGATCTCCAGTATCCAGCTCTTGGGAGCAAATGCCGCGGAGTTCAAGCTAAGCACATCCTGCTCACAAAGCTTGGCGACAGGCTCGAGCTGCAATGCCTCGGTCACCTTCTCGCCTCTGGCTGCGGGCTCAAAAACGGCGCTGCTGGTCTTCACAACCGGTGCGCCGGATTCGCCAGAAACCGTGTCGATCACCGGTGTGGGAATAGATCCAGCCGGAACTGTTCCTCATACCGGCACTGGTGGACCCACCGGGCGGCCCGCCCGAGCTAATTTCACGGTCTGGAGACCTGTAAACGGGACGTGGTTTGTTCAACCGGGGGATGGACGCCCGGCCATCGTGCAGCAAGGGGGTCTTCCGGGCGACATCCCGGTTCCTGGCGATTATGACGGGGATGGAAACACCGATTTTGCCGTCTGGCGGCCATCAAATGGAATGTGGTTCATCATTCCCAGCAATGGAGGGCCTACGATTGTTCAGCAATGGGGCCTGCCTGGAGATATTCCGGTTCCCGGCGATTATGACGGCGATGGGAAAACCGATTTTGCCGTATGGCGGCCGGCCATTGGAACCTGGTTCCTTCTCCCGAGTAGCCGACCGGGCACTCTCGTCATTCAGCAATGGGGATTGCCTGGAGATATTCCGGTTCCGAACGATTACGACGGCGACGGGAAAACCGATTTTGCGGTCTGGCGGCCGGTCAACGGAATCTGGTTCGTTCTCCCGACCGGCAACCCGGGCCTTCCATTAGTCCAGCAGTGGGGCCTTCCCGGCGATATCCCCATTCCGGGCGATTACGACGGCGACGGGAAAACCGATTTTGCCGTATGGCGGCCGGCCATTGGAACCTGGTTCGTTATCCCGACCAGCCATCCCGCCAATCTGCTGATCCAGCAATGGGGACTCAAAGGCGACAAGCCAATTGCTAAAGACTTCAACAATGATGGAAAGACGGATTTCGCGGTTTGGAGGCCTTCGGAAGGAGGCTGGTACGTGCTCACGACCGATATGCTGAGCAGCTATCCGAAACCGGCCATATACAAACAATGGGGTCTGCCTGGTGATATACCGCTGTAGCATTCATCGATCGGGTCCGCTCGAAGAATCCCAGGTAAAGGTTAGAATGGGAGAGCACTTTACTGTTGACTTGAAGCCTGATGGAACTGCTGCAGGACGCGTACCGAAATAGAGAATTGATCTGGGCGTTGGCCCTTAAGGAGTTGAAGCTGCGCTATAAGCGCTCTCTGCTCGGCTTTTTGTGGGCTTTGCTGAATCCTCTGCTCCTCATGGTGGTCCTGGCCGTGGTTTTTTCCACCGTCATGCCGATCAATATTCCGCATTACGCCATTTTCTTGTTAAGCGTGCTGCTCCCTTGGACGTTCTTCGCGCAATGCCTGTCGTATGCGGCGGAGTCGATTGTGGGCAATGGCGATCTGATCAAGAAAGTTGCAGTCACCAAGGCCGTTTTCCCGCTTGCGGCCGTTGTATCGAACATGATCAATCTGCTGCTTTCGTTGATCCCGCTGGTGCTCATCGTGGCGGTGATGCGGCACCCCTTTTACTGGACCTGGTTTTTTCTGCCGGTTCCGCTGCTCGCCCTCACCCTCTTCACGCTCGGGGCAACGTTCTTCTTCGCCACCGCCAATGTGTACTATCGCGATGTTGCCCACATCATACAGGTTTTGTTGAACGTGCTGTTCTATCTCACGCCGATTATTTACGCGATCGACGCCATCCCGCACAAATTTCAATGGCTGTTCAAGCTGAATCCGCTGATTTACGCCCTAAACGGATTCAGGCTGAGCGTGTATTACGGCTTACTGCCGGCGCCCCGATCGATCATTGCCTCTTTCGTGTGCGGATTTGTATCGCTGATTATCGGCTTTGCGATATTCCGGCGGCATCAGGACGAGTTCGTGTTTCACGTCTGAGGGGCTTCATGTATTCCAGTCCTCTTGCAATCAAAGTTGAGCACATCACTCAGCGCTTTCGGGTCATTCATGAGCGTCCGGACACGCTCCGTGAACTGTTTTCCAAATTCCTCCGTCACACCGTCCAGTATCACGATTTCGATGCGGTGAAAGATGTTTCGTTCAGTATTCAGGAAGGCGAGATGGTCGGCATCATCGGACGCAACGGCTCGGGCAAAAGCACGTTGCTGAAGATTATCGCCGGCGTCTATCGGCCCACTGCCGGACGGGTTGAGGTACATGGAACCATCGCCCCGCTGCTTGAACTGGGCGCGGGAATGCATCCCGAGCTAACTGGACGCGAGAACATTCTGCTGAACGGGCTGCTGATGGGATACTCCAAGCGTCAGATGCTGGAACGAGAACAGAGCATCATCGACTTCGCCGAGATCGGCGAGTTCATCGATGCACCAATGAAACAGTATTCGTCCGGCATGTTTACGCGGCTGGCGTTTGCGGTGGCAACCGAGGTCGATCCCAAGATTCTGATCCTGGATGAGATTCTGGCGGTGGGCGACACGGCTTTTCAGACGAAGTGTTTCGACCGGATTCAGCGCTTCCGGGAAGCCGGTAAGACCATTCTGCTGGTGACACACAGCATGACCCAAGTGGTGGACCAGTGCGATCGGGCGATCCTGCTTGACCGCGGAAACCTGCTTTTTGACGGCGCACCCGAGCGGGCAGTAGAACTGTACGCGGGCCGTACGTCTCTGCCTGAATACGCTCACGCCGCATCCTAAGACGCGCCGGGGCCTGCGAATTATCGTTCCCCGCAGCCACTATATCTGCGGACCTATATTTTATGCAGCGCTTACTGACCGTGCTTATAACTGCTCTTCTCGCCCTTTTTCTTGTGCCATCTATGCCGGCTGCCAGTTCCGCCCGCACCACGGCGGCCGTCCAGCGCGGGACAACTCCTACCGACGCCCAAATCGACGCAACTATCCGGACAAAACTCGCCAAATCGAAAATCGGAAGAGATGGATTCCGGTTCCGCGTGCAGCGTGGGGTTGTGACCTGGGAAGGCGTCACCGACGTAATGCAGCACAAAGGGTCGGCGACCCGAATGGCGCGGGCCGCGGGAGCTGTTCAGGTCATTAACAATATCCAGGTCAGCGCCAGTGCAAAGACCAAAGCAGCCGGCAATCTGAAGAAGGCCGTAGTCGAGTAATAAAGCCGTCCGCCCGCTACCCGAGGGCGCCAGAGGATGCCGGCCTGTGCATGTTATGGTAGGAAATACATCCTGAATGAAAAGTAGTAGCATCCTCCTCTCCGCCGTTCTCTGTTCCGGTTTTGCTTATGCTCAGGGAACCGCTCCCGCCACCCCGACCAATCCTCCCGCTTCCTCCAACTCGGAGCAGTTGAAAGCACGAGGTCCGGAAAGTGTCGCACACCAGGATCCGAATCGGGTCGTGGCCGTGATCAACGGGAAGCAACTTACCGCCAAGCAGGCGCTCGATCTCCTTACGCCGTATCAACCGGAGCAGCGCAAGCAACTGGAGGCGAATCTGCCGCTGGGTCTGGAACGGGTCTACATGCAGCAGCAGTTTGCAGAACAGGCCGCGAAGATGAATCTCGACCAGCAGTCTCCCTATAAGGAGGAACTGCAGAACGCGCGGCAGCAAATTCTGGCGCAAGCGTACATGCGGAAGCTTGGCGAGACCGGCGCTGGAACAGCGGGAGATCCGAAGCAGTATTACGACGCGCATCCAGCCGACTTTGAGAACGTGAAGCTGAGCGGGATTTTCGTCGCCTTTGCGCCTCCGGGGACTCCATCTTCCTCGCCCAATGCCGGGCGCACCGAAGAGCAGGCAAAAGAGCGGGCGAGCGACATTGAAAAGAAAATAAAGGATGGCGGTGAATTCGCCACGCTGGCGCGCACTGAATCCGATAATAAGCAGAGCGGCGCGAAAGGCGGCGACCTGGGATCTTACACCACCGGCAATCCCCAAATCCCACCAGATATTCGAGCCGCCATCGAAAAGCTTCAGCCCGGCCAAGTCTCCGAACCCATCCGGATTCCCTCTGCCTACCTCATTATCAAAGTCGACAGTAAAGGCAAGGTTCCCTTCGATCAGGCCCGTGCGGGAATTGTCCAGAGATTAGAGTTGGAGAAATACAAAATCGAGGTCAAGGATCCCGATTTCTTTGCTTCATCAAGTGCCTCAACTGCGCATACGCCATCCCTCCAGCGCCCCACAACGCCCGGGCCCGGGCAACCGGCTCAGCCCGGTCAACCTGCGGCTAAGCCCCCGGCTCAACGCTAGGGCGCGTTTACGGATTGTCCAAGCGACAGCGGGGCTGCCGGAACTCTGCGGCTGTCCGATTGCGATAAGCTTTCAACCACGCCTGAGTGCCTACCGTGGAAGGTTGCTGTCTGCCTCGGAGCGCGGGACGCCTGTGTACGCCGCCAGCTTCATCCGTAAACGCAGCATCGTTCTCGAAACCGAACTGCTGAAAATCCCCGCGACGCTCCGGCTGATTGTTGTGCATGAACTTTTCCACTTTGTCTGGGCTCGTCTGGGGAATCCGGCGCGGCTGGAGTTTACGGGGCTCCTCGACAGGGAACGCCTGAACCGTGCCCGGGGCGAATTGGGCGAATCCGCAGCGGCGAAAAAGCATCTTGCCTTCAGCCGCGATTACGTTTGCGAAAGCTTTTGCGATACCGCGGCCTGGATGTATGCAGGCGTAAAGCATCACAGTGAATTCACGCTTTCCGCCAGGTGGCGTAACCAAAGAAGAGCTTGGTTCGAATGTACTTTTGAGCGAGTCCGTAATTGTTAGAACGCCTCTCGGGGGCGCTAGACTGGAGTTTAGAATGCATTTTCCCAGTTCCAAAGTAGCCGCAGCCCTGGCCTTGGGCTCGATTGCTCTGGTTTCCGCATGTTCGAGTTCGCAGTACGTAAGCGCCTCTCCGTCAGCCGAGAAGGACCGCAAACCGGCTCCGAACTTCACGCTGAAAGATGCAAACGGACAGTCCGTCAGCCTGGCCGATTATAAAGGCAAAGTTGTTCTGCTGAACTTCTGGGCTACATGGTGCGGCCCTTGCGCTCTCGAAATTCCCTGGTTTGAAGAGTTTGAGCAGCAGTATAAATCGCGCGGCTTCGCGGTGCTCGGCGTTTCGATGGACGAAGACGGGTGGTCGGCGGTGAAGCCATACATTGCCGAACACAAGATCAACTACCGGGTGCTGCTGGGCGACGATTCGGTCAGCCAGCTTTATGGCGGCCTGGATGCTCTCCCCACAACCTTCATCATTGACCGTGCCGGAAATATTGCGTATCCTCCTCACATTGGCCTGATCGGAAAGAATGAATATCTTAGCGAGATTCAAAAGCTGCTGGGCATCGAGCACACGAACGCTTCTCTTCACCGCCTGCTTCCTCCTGCTGCCGCTCTGGTCGTTCGGACAGCAGAATAAGCTGGTTATCAGTCCTCCCGATCAGATCGTGGTTAAGCGCGGCGAAGCGGTTACGCAGGTCCTGAAAGTCAGTGTCTTACCGGGTTTTCATGTCAATAGCGACAAGCCGAAGGACGAGTTTCTGATTCCGCTTAAACTCACCTGGCAGGGCGGTCCGCTGGAAGCTGCTGGCGTAATTTACCCAAAGCCAGAAGACATCAAGGTCGGCAACGACATGCTAGCGGTCTTCACCGGGTCGTTTACAATCCAAACTCGTTTTCGAGCGCGTGAATCGGCTGCTGCCGGCCCGGCGATCATGACGGGCAAGCTTCGCTATCAGGCCTGCAATAACCAAATGTGCTTTCGTCCCTCTTCGGTCGATGTCCGTCTGCCGGTTTCGATTGAGTAGCCCGCTTCAATGCGCCGGTTGTTGATTCGGCCGGGCGCAATCGGCGATTGCATTCTGTCCTTTCCGGCATTGATGCACTTGCGTGCAGCATATACGGAGGTCTGGATCTCCTCGCCAGTGGTCCCGCTTGTAAACTTTGCCGACAAGGTCACATCAATTGCCTCGACGGGCCTCGACCTGGTAGGTCTCGGCGATATTAAGATGCCCCCTGGCGTAAGAGAAGCGCTGGCGGGATTTGATTCTATCGTGAGTTGGTACGGGGCGAATCGCCCGCCATTTCGCGAAGCTCTGCTCAGTTTGGGCGTGCCCTGCGAGTTCCATGCGGCTCTGCCTCCGGCTGGTTTTGGCGGCCATGCAACCGATTTCTTCCTTGAACAGGCTGGGGCGACGCCGGGGCTATTTCCGTGTATCGAAGTTCAAGAGTGCGCACCGCGCGGCACGGTCATCATCCATCCCTTTTCGGGCAGCCCGCGTAAGAACTGGCCCCTCGCCTACTACGTCGATCTCGCGAACGCGCTGCCGTTGAAGACGGAGTGGACCTGCGGCCCCGAAGAACAGTTGCGGGATGCCACTCGATTCGCAAATCTAGCCGATTTGGCCGGCTGGCTCGCCGGGGCGCGGCTCTACATAGGAAACGACTCCGGCATAACGCACCTGGCTGCTGCGGCAGGTGTACCAACGCTCGCAATCTTCGGCGCTACATCGCCGTGGACATGGACGCCCAGGGGCCGGAATGTGACCGTGCTGTACTCGAACCCGATTGAGGCTCTGCGGGTTCAGGATGTTCTGGATGCCGTTAATCGGCTGCTTGACTTTCCGTAGGCTGGGGCTTCCACCGGACAATCGGTTTGCGTGCCGCCGTAACCTCATCCACGCGCGACGTGCGGGTCGAGTGCGGAGCCCCGCGCACCAGTTCGGGATTATCTTCTACTTCTTTCGCGATGGAAATCATGGCATCGGCGAAGAGATCCAGTTCCTGCCTGCTTTCCGTTTCCGTCGGTTCGATCATCAGCGCGCCGCGCACAATCAGCGGAAAGCTGACCGTATACGGATGGAAGCCGTAGTCGATGAGCCGCTTCGCGATATCACCGGTGCGCACGCCTTTTTTCGCCTGCCAGTCATCGCTGAACACGCATTCGTGCATACTGGGCGCTTTGTAGGCAATTTCGTAATAGGGTTCCAGCAGCTTCCGAAGATAATTGGCATTTAAAAGAGCATCGAGCGTCGCCTGCCGCAGGCCGTTGCCCCCGTGCGCCATGATGTAGGCCAATGCGCGGATCAGCACGCCAAAATTACCATAGTATGCCCGAACACGGCCTATCGATTGGGGCGAATCGTGATGCCACTTCCATAGGTCACCATCGCGCTTCAAACGTGGTCCCGGCAGAAACGGCGTCAGTACCTTCGCCACCGCTACCGCACCCGAGCCCGGGCCGCCTCCCCCGTGCGGCGTCGAAAAAGTCTTATGCAGATTCAGGTGCATGACATCAATGCCGAACTCACCCGGCCGCGCTACCCCTACCAGCGCGTTCATGTTCGCGCCATCCATGTAGACCAGAGCGCCTTTGTCATGCAGGATCGCGCAGATCTTCTTGATATTCTCTTCGAATACGCCCACCGTGTTCGGGTTCGTAATCATCAGACCCGCTACGTCCTCGTTCACCGCGTGCTCGAGAACTTCGAGATCAATCATTCCACGGCTGTTCGATTTTATGTTCTCGACGCGGTATCCCACCGCCATCGCTGTCGCCGGATTTGTGCCGTGGGCGGAATCCGGGACGAGAATCTTCTTGCGCGCATTGCCACGCGTCTCAAGCAGAGCCCGCATCATCAGGATGCCGGTGAATTCTCCGTGTGCGCCCGCGGCGGGCTGCAGTGTCACGGCATCCATACCGGTGATCTCCGCCAGTGCGCTTTCGAGCGCGGCAATTACTTCCATCGCGCCTTGCGATAGAGATTCCGGCTGGTACGGATGCGCCCATGCCAGACCCTCCGTCCGCGCTACCAGCTCGTTCACCCGCGGGTTGTATTTCATGGTGCAGGAACCCAGCGGATACAATCCCAAATCGATGGCATAATTCCAGGTCGAGAGCCGCGTGAAATGCCGCAGGACTTCAAATTCGCTTACTTCGGGAAAACCTTCAATCTCTCCCCGAACGTTGGATTTGCCGAGCACCTTTTCCGCGTCCACAGCCGGAACGTCCAACTGCGGCAATTGATAGCCGCGCTTGCCGGGCGAGCTTACCTCGAAGAGCAGCGATTCATTCTGGACAATGTGTTTCGAAACTTTCTTGATCATTCGTGTTCAGGCATTCCGTTTGCTTACGCGCGCGGTTCCGTTTCAAACGCGGCGGAGACCGCGTCCATGTCCTGCCGCCGGCTCATCTCGGTTGCGCACAGCAGCATACAATCGCTGAGTTCCGGGTAGAATCGTCCCAGCGCCAGGCCGCCGATAATCTTGCCGTTCAGAAGCCGGGCATTGATTTGATCGGGTTGCTTGCCGTTCGTCCGGACTACGAATTCGTTAAAGAATGGGGCGTCGAATTTCAACGGCAGCTTGCCAGCCAGGTAATGCGCCTTCGCTAAATTCTGCTCAGCCAGTTCGCGCAGGCCCTCCTTACCGTACACAGACATGAAGACGGTTGCCATCAGGGCCAGAAGCGCCTGGTTCGTGCAGATATTAGATGTCGCTTTCTCGCGTCGGATGTGCTGCTCGCGAGTGGCCAGCGTCAGGCAGAAGGCGCGCTTCCCATCCGCGTCGGTTGTTTCGCCAACGAGCCGTCCGGGAATTTGGCGGATATGCTTCTCTCGGGTTGCGATGATCCCTGCATAAGGGCCGCCGTAACTGGGCGAGATCGCGAAGCTTTGTAATTCGCCAACCACGATATCTGCAGCCTTGGGCGGTTCAATCAGGCCCAGTGCTACCGCTTCCGTGAAGACCACCACAAGCAATGCACCCTTGGCGGAAGTAATCCGCGAAATCTCCTCTACCTGTTCCAGGATGCCGAAGAAATTCGGCGTTTGGATAATGACAGCCGCTATCTCCTCATCCAGCTTGCGCCGCAGGTCGTCCAGGTCCAGGCGGCCGCTCTCGGAATAGGCTAACTCCTCAACGGGCATACCCTGATGCTGCGTACAGGTTCTCAACACCTCGCGATATTCGGGGTGGACAGTGCGAGCAATCAGAACCTTATCGCGGCCAGTGATGCGAACGGCCATCATGGCTGCCTCCGGAACAGCCGATGAGCCGTCATACATGGAGGCGTTTGCCACTTCCATCCCGGTAAGCTGGCAAACCATCGTCTGAAATTCGAAGATGCTGGTCAGCGTGCCTTGCGAGATTTCGGCCTGGTATGGAGTATAGGACGTGAGAAACTCGCCCCGCGAAACCACCGCGTCTACCAGAACGGGACGAAAGTGATTATAGACGCCCGCGCCCAAGAAAGTCGCATAGCCGTTCGCGTTCCGGGCGGCAAGCGCTTTGAAATAATCGACAATCTCATACTCACTCTTGCCGTCTTCAATTGCCAGTTGCCGGTCGAAGCGAACATCAGCCGGAAGATAGGAGACCAGGTCTTCTTCAGATTTCAACCCGATTACGTCGAGCATCTCGCGGCGATCGGAATCCGACTTTGGTAAGTATCGCAACTGGTTCTACTCGGCCCCTACGTACTTTTCATAATCGGCCGCAGCCATTAGACCCTCGACTTCCTGGGGCGCTGACAACTTCACCTTTATGAGCCAGCCCTCGCCATGCGGATCTTCGTTCAGCGTTTCTGGAGCTTTTGAAAGCAGATCATTCGCTTCCACCACTTCGCCGGAGACCGGCGCGTAGATATCCGACACGGCTTTCACCGATTCCACTGAGCCGAACGTGTGGCCTTTGGTCACGTTGCTTCCCACCTTCGGCAGATCCACGAAGACGATATCGCCGAGTTCGTGCTGGGCGTGATCTGTGATCCCGATCTTGCCTTCATCGCCGTTCACATCCAGCCACTCGTGTTCCTTGGTGTACTTGTAAGTTCCTGGGTAACTCATGCTCTTGCCCTCTTATAGAACGGCGTAGGAACAGTAACTGCCCCCACCGGTGTATTTCGAATCATGATCTGCAGATTTACGCCCGGCTGTGCCTGCGCGATAGGCAGATAGCAGAGGCCGATGTTTTTATTCAATGTAGGAGACGGTCCGCCGCTGGTGACCCACCCCGCGGGTTTGCCTTCAATCCAGATCTCGTAACCGTCGCGGCCAATGCCCCGCTCCGTCATTTCAAAGCCAGTTAGTTTTCGCGTTAAGTGTTGCGCAACCGCCTTTTCAAGCGCAGCACGTCCTATGAACTCACCCTTATCCATTTTGACGATCCACGCCAGATCGGCCTCAAACGGGTTCGTGGAAGCGGTCAATTCATGACCGTACAGAGCCATCTTTGCTTCAAGCCGGAGGGTGTTTCGCGCGCCCAGGCCGCACGGTTTAATATCAAACTCCCGGCCGGCCTGGAGCACTTCGTTCCACATTCGCGGCGCATCGGACGGCGAAATATAGATCTCGAAGCCGTCCTCTCCCGTGTACCCGGTATGTGCGATTCGGGCGTGCTTGCCGGTAACAGTACCGTCCGCGAACCAGTAGTATTTGATGCTCTCCAGGCTCGTGTCCGTGAGCTTCTGCAATGTGGCGCGCGCCTTCGGGCCCTGAATGGCGAGTTGCGCATATCGCTCGCTGGCGAAATCCACTTCCGCATTGAACCGGTTCTGCTGTCGGATGTGGTCGAAATCCTTCTCTTGATTTCCGGCGTTTACGCACAGGAAAAACTCACTATCAGAGACTTTGTGTACCAGGATGTCGTCTACAAATCCACCGTGCTCGTAAAGCAGGGCTGAGTAATGAGCCTGTCCCGGCTTCAGCTTTGCCGCATGATTTGTCGAAACATAGTCGACCAGTTTGCCGGCTTCCGGTCCGCGGATTTCGATCTCGCCCATGTGACTGACGTCGAAGAGTCCTACGCCAGTCCGCACAGCATTGTGCTCGTCGAGAATGCTCGAATACTGCACAGGCATGTTCCAGCCGCCGAAGTCCACCATTTTTGCCTTCGACGCGCAATGAACGTCGAAGAGGGGGGTTCTCTTCAAGTCAGCAACTGGGGTCATTTAGGCGGGAAAACCTCAGCGTAACATGCGTCAGCGCCAGTTCTATATTTGTGGATGCCACTCCCAGTAACGGGCGCGGCGGCGAGCACGGCGGCGCGCTATAGCACTTCGCTGATCTGCTTGCCGGTCGACAATTCCGGTGAGAATCCAAGCACGCCGCCCAGCGTCGGAACCAGGTCGGTCGATTCCACTGCGCGATCGATCACCACATTCTGACGAATCCCCGGCCCCAGCACCATCATCCAAGTTGTGCGGGAGAGCGGATCGCCGGTTCGATGATGCTGAAATCCGTTGCCGCCCGCATCGGTATCGGAATCGCGGCCGAAATCAGGCAGAATGAACAGGGTCGTCTTTCCGGCGTATTCGGGCTCGGTCTGAATCGTCTTCCAAATCTCGGCGCAAAGCCGGTCTGTCCGCTGAATTCCCTTGATGTAAAGCGAATACGCCCCGGAATGCGCGATATCGATGTCGTGCAGCGTGATCCAAAGCAGGCTGGGCGCAAGCTGCCGCATCAGCTGCCGCGCGATGTAGACGGAGAGCTCATCTGGGCTGGCAAGATTGCGCGCGTGATCCGCAAATTGGGTGACAGAGAGCTTCAATATTTCGGCCATCTCGCGCAATTCCACTTCACTGCCGCGGAGTTCCGGCGTATAGAGCGGCGTTTCGTAGTTATCGCGAAGCAGATGCTCATATTGCGGTTCACCAGCCGAAGAAAGTGCCGCGGCGAGCAAACGCTTGGGAAGAATTACACCAGCCCCCAGACCCTTTCCGTACAACCGGTTCCCGCTCTCGCCAATCCGATTGAATCCGTTGCTGGGAGCAACGACCCAGGCATCCGTTGCCGGCCGCTTCAGATCCTTGCGGAAGTATTCGAAAACCGTGGGATGATCCGGCGCGACCGCCGCAAAGTTGTTGAAGGTTTCGTAAACGCCTGTCGCGAGACTCGCGGTGGCAACGTAATGGCCGAGAATGCCGCGATTGACGACTTGTGTAAAGAAGGTGGACTGAGGAATCAGCTCGTTCAGAAGGTGCGGAATGTTTTCCTGCCCTTCAGGCATAAAGGTTTCTTCATCGCGAGCACCTCCGCCGAAAGTTACGACTACGGCCTTCTTCGTGCGCGGTAAGGCCAGCGCCTGGAGCGGTGCAAAACCGAACAGACTCGCACCCGCCGTGGCGCCAGTCACCGCGCGAAGAAAGTCGCGGCGGTTCCACGAGATCGCCTGAGCGATCTCACGGCCATTTAGTGATGAAAACTTCCTCAAGGCTAAGCGTTTCTTTCGGTCATGCTAACAGATGACCACGAACTGATTTCCGACTGCCGCAACCGCAGGCAAACCCCAGGCGGGAACAGCAGCGGCATCGGACGCCGAATTCTGCACGACGCCTTGTTTGAAGAGGGCCCAGTTGAGTGTCCCGCCGCGCTTCCATCCCGTGCCATCTGTCCAGGCAAGCAGACTATCGCCGGCGGCGTCTACGGCAATCGCGGGATGCTTGCGATCTTTACCGCTGCTGGGCGCGGCGAGCGGGGTCACGGGTGAAGACCCTGCCTGAGTCACGTCGGCGAAGTAGACCTGTTTGTTGGTTTCCCACGCTGCAAGCACGCGTCCGTTCAATTCCGCCAGCGAAGACGTACTCATGGGACAGGCACCGATATCCCAGCGCTGCAGATCCACAGCTCTGAAGCGATCACCTCGATCGTTCGATACCAGCAGATTCATGTCGCGATGGACAATCTCGCGGGCGGTGCGATACATCACGAATAGTTCGCCGCGCCGGGTAGCAAGCGCAGCCATGCCACAACAGCCGCAGGCTCCCGTGATCGCTGGAGAGATCGGCCGCTCCGGCTCGAATGTCGCCCCGCCATTTCTCGATTGCGCCAAATAGACGCGGCGCTTCTCTTCCCCGCTGTTTGCTTTTCCGTTCACTACCTGCTGCCCGTGCCAGACCACATACACATTGCCAGACCGATCCGCCGCGACTGTGCCGCCTCCATCCAAACCCGCAGTCGATTGCATCAGGTTTCGTTGCGGTTCGAAACTCCGGCTATTTTTCGCAAGCCGGCTATAGAGCATGGGCGCGGAGTTACCCGGCGCTTTTGGCGCAGCTTTTGATGATCCATTCCAGGCCACATGAACTTCTCCAGAACTACCGATGGCCAGATGTGCTCCCCGAACCGTCCCCAGAGCAATTGCGCTACCCGGTTCGCTATTGACCCGGACCGGTTTTGAGAAGCTTTCCGCTCCCGCAGCTTTGCGCACGTATCCGATATCCGCGGCCGCGGGATCTCCATAGAGATAAACCAGGTGAATGACGCCTGCCCCATCAACCGCCACCTCCGGCTGCACGCCGCCTTCGGGAGTTCTGATGATGGTAACTTTGCCCGGTTGCCCGGCGCGGGCCAGAACGGCGGCTCCCAGGCCGGTCAGAAAGGATCTTCGGGATGGCACTACTTCTATTCTCGCGCGGGCACTCAGTATAATTGCGTGAACTGGACAATGAAACGCGCTGCCATTCTTGTACTCGCTCTGACTCCGCTGTTCTTTGCCACTGCCTTTAAGCCTCACAAGACTGCCGGTGAGCATCGCGGCTGGCCCGCATTCGGCGGAGGCCCGGAGAATATCCACTATTCCAGCCTGAAGCAGATCAACCGGAAGAACGTATCGCAGTTGCAGGTCGCCTGGAGCTTTGATACGGGCGATGCCTATTCCGGTTCCGAGCTGGAGTGCAATCCAATCGTGGTCGATGGCGTTCTTTATGCCACCACGCCAAAGCTGCGCGTCATCGCGCTGAATGCCGCAACGGGCAAGCTGAAATGGAGCTTCGATCCAAACCAGGAGCATCGCGTTCTTAGCAAGATGCGCAATCGCGGCGTCACGTATTGGGACGGCGGGCCAACCGCCGGCAAGCGTATCTTCTTCGCCTCGCGGCAGTATATGTACGCGCTGGATGCGCAGACGGGGAAGGTAGTGCCAACCTTCGGCGAGAATGGCCGCATCGATCTGCGCTGCGATCTGGGCCGCGACCCGCAGCAGATGTTTGTCTCGGATACGAGTCCGCCGCTCATCTACAAAGATTCGCTTATCGTCGGGTCGATTGTTGCGGAGACGCTCCCCGCATCGCCAGGCAATATTCGCGCCTATGACGCTCGCACGGGCAAATTGCGTTGGTCGTTTCACACCATTCCGCACCCCGGCGAATTCGGCTACGATACTTGGCCGAAAGATGCCTGGAAGTATATCGGCGGCGTGAACAACTGGTCGGGTATGAGCCTCGACGTCAAGCGCGGAATCGTTTTCGCCCCAACCGGTTCGGCTGCTTTCGATTTCTATGGCGCGAATCGCCTGGGCGATAACCTGTTCGCGAACTCCCTGATTGCGTTGGACGCCGAAACCGGCCAGCGCATCTGGCATTTTCAGACCGTGCGCCACGATTTATGGGATCGCGATCTGCCGACTGCTCCGGCGCTCGTCACCATCAAGCACGACGGCAAGCGCGTGGATGCCGCGGCCCAACTCACAAAGTCTGGCTGGGTCTATGTGTTCGACCGCGAGACCGGAAAGCCGCTATTCCCGGTGGCATCTCGCAAATACCCGCCAAGCGACATGGATGGAGAAGTTGCCGCGGAGACGCAACCGCTTCCGGTAAAGCCGCCGCCCTTCGCCCGCCAGATACTCACAGCGGATATGCTGACCCAGCGCACTCCGCAGGCCCACGAAGCGGTTCTGAAGAGTTTTCAGAAATTGCGAAGCGCGGGACAATTCGTGCCTCCCAGTCTGAATGGCACGATCATTTTTCCGGGCCTGGACGGCGGAGGCGAGTGGGGCGGTCCCGCCTTCGATCCCGAAACGGGATATCTGTATGTGAATTCGAACGAAATGGCGTGGGTGTTGAAGCTCGATCCGGTCGATCTGAACGCGAAAGCCGCCAGCGGCAGGGAGTCTTACCTGAGCAACTGCGCAAGTTGCCATCGTGCGGACAGGACAGGCACTCCGCCGGAATTTCCATCGCTAGTGAATATCGGAAACAAGCTCAATGAGAGCGAAGTGGAGGAGATGATCCGGCAGGGAGGTGGGCGCATGCCATCTTTCTCGCGGCTTCCTGGTCAGGAGATCACAGCAATCATGCGGTACATCGTGTATGGCGAAGACGTTGCCGTCAAATCTGCTGAGAACAAGCCTTCCCCGATCGATTTGAAGTACCGCTTCGACGGATACAACAAGTTTCTCGATCCCGACGGTTACCCGGCTGTTCAGCCGCCCTGGGGCACCTTGAACGCCATCAATCTCAATACCGGCGAGTTCGTTTGGAAAATTCCGTTTGGCGAATATCCGGAGCTGGCGCAAAAGGGACTGCGGAATACCGGCTCCGAAAATTACGGCGGCGGTGTTGTGACTGCGGGCGGCCTCTTTTTTATCGGGGCCACCGTCTACGACAAAAAGATGCACGCATTCGATAAAACCACCGGGCAACTTCTATGGCAGACGCTGCTTCCCGCCGCCGGAAATGCCACGCCCGCGGTCTACGAAGTGAATGGGAAGGAGTACATTGCGATCGCGTGCGGCGGCGGCAAATCCAAAAAAGATGCTCCTGGCGGGACATACGTAGCATTCGCTTTACCCTAACGCGATATGCTCCAAGAAGCCTGAGTGAATCTTATGAACAGACGAAATTTTTCAAAGAGCTTGATGGGAGGCGCCGCCCTGGGAGTCACCGGGTTGGCGCAAGCCGGGCAGGTATCCTCCACAACGTCAACTGAGGCACCCTACAATCTCTCCGTCATGCTCTGGACGGTCTTCCGGAACCTGCCTTTCGAACAGCGAATGGAGAAGGTCGTCGAAGCCGGTTACAAGCAGATAGAACTTGTCGGCGAGTATAAAAAATGGTCTGAAGCCGATTTCAAGCGCGCCATAGCAAAACAGAAAGAGCTGGGCATCACTTTCGATGTGACTGCCGGTTTGAAACGTGGCGTCGGAAATCCCGGCGACCGCGACGGGCTCCTGAGCGATGTGCGCAATGAGTTGCCGATCATGCAACGCATCGATTGCCCTGCCGTGATCATCATGTCCGGCAACGTCGTTCCAGGTATGCCGCGCGAAACTCAGCACCAGAGCTGCATCGAAGGTCTCAAGCGCGCCGCCGGTCTTGTCGAGGGAAAGCAGATCAACGGCCAACCCGTCCGTCTGCTGCTCGAAAACATCGATCCAGAAGAGAATCCCAAGTATTACCTCACGTCCGTCGCCGAGGGCTTCGAAGTAATTCGTGCCGTGAATCATCCGCAAGTTAAGCTGTTGTACGATTTCTTCCACGAGCAGATCGCCGAGGGCAATCTCATTGAGAAGCTCAAAAAGAATATTGACTACACCGGACTGGTGCACATCGCCGATGTTCCGGGCCGGCATATCCCGGGCACCGGTGAGATTAACTACGACAACATCTACAAAACCTTAGCGGACCTGAATTACAAACACACGGTGGCGATGGAGTTCATTCCCATCGGCGATCCGGTTGAGGAACTGCGTCGCGCGAAGGAGCAAGCGTTGCGAACCGGACGGCGGAAGGCGACGAATACTCTTTAACAGGGTTGTGCCGCTAACCGGCGGTTATGGACAAAATCAGGAGTCGAGAATGAAAAAACTTTTAGCCTGTGGTGGGATTATAGCGGCTGTGTGTCTGTTGAGCTTCAGCGCGTTATCGCAGCAGAAGCAAAAGCTGCCCGGTGAAGATTGGGTGAATCTGTTCAACGGTGAAGACCTCACAGGATGGCAGACGATCGGTAAAGAGAGTTGGACCGTAGAGAACGGCGTGATCCACGGGAAAGGCGTCACGAAGGATTACGGTTACCTGCAAACCGATAAGCCATACAAAGATTTTCAACTTTCGCTGCGCTTTAAATGTGTGGCGGACGGGAACAGCGGCGTATTCTTCCACACCGCGTTCAAGCCAGGTACGGCCGACGTGACACAAGGCATGCAGTTTGAGATCGATTGCACGATGATGCATCACACGGCGGGCGTTTATGCGGAAGATGGACGCGGATGGGTCGTCTGGCCGGCTCCTGAGAACGAAGGAGTCGTGCGCATGGGCGATTGGAATGATTATCTGGTTGAAGTAGTCGGCAATCGCTATCGGTCCCGTTTGAATGGTGTTCAGATGGTCGACTTCACCGACCCCAAGCCGGGCGCACCCGACGGAGCGATTGCACTACAGCTTCATGCTGGAGGGCGGGGCAACATGGAATTCAAGGATATCTGGATTCGCGATCTCTCGCACCGGTGAACCTGGGAAGACCCCTAATTATGAGGGCGAAGGCTCTCCCCATCACGCCGAAAGCGCTACACTTTCCAGACATACGCGCCAGGGCCGCAAACCCGCTATGCAGCAGAGCGGATCCGAACCGGTTACCGAGCTTCTCCGGCGTTGGAGAGGTGGAGAACAGTGCTGCCTGGAGCGCCTGATTCCGCTGGTCGAGGGCGAACTCCGCCAGATCGCCCACAGGTACATGCGCATGGAGCGGCCGGACCATACGCTGCAAACCACCGCGCTCGTCAACGAGGCCTGTTTGAAGCTGATGAAGGAGGACCAGGCAGACTGGCGAAACAGGGCTCACTTCTTTGGCCTCGCCGCACAGTTGATGCGGCACATTCTGGTGGATCATGCTCGCCGGCTGCGCAGCGAAAAGCGGGGCGGTGCTGTGCAATGCCTTCCGCTTGAGGAAGGCTTGGCGATTTCCCCAGGCAAATCGGCCGCGCTCGTAGCGCTGGATGAAGCGCTGACCGAGCTTGCAACCTTCGATGCGCGTAAAGCGAAAGTTGTCGAACTGCGCTATTTCGGCGGGATGAGCGTGGAAGAGACCGCGGAGGTGCTCAACGTTCATCCCAACACGGTCATCCACGACTGGAGCCTGGCCAAGACATGGCTCAAACGCGAACTCACGCGCGGAGCGGCGCATGCAGGCTGAGATATGGAAGAGAGTTGAAGAGTTATTTCTGGCGGTAAAGGACCAGCCGCCGACAAAACGCCCGGAGTACCTGAAACAGGCCTGTCCGGATGACGCCCAGATCCGCGCCGAAGTGCAATCGCTGTTGGATGCAGAATCAAGTCCTAATTCGTTCCTGAATAGCGCGCCCATATCAATGCTGCTCCATCCACCGGTTCTCGCTCCGGGCCAAGATCTCGGAGGGTTTGAAATTCTCGAGCTCATTGGGAAGGGTGGCATGGGCGAGGTTTATCGCGCGCGCGATGCGCGCCTGAACCGCGAAGTCGCCATCAAAGTACTCGTTCACGCGCTGTGGGAAGGCGACGAGAGGACTCGCAAACGTCTCATGGAGGAGGCGCGTGCTGCATCAGCGCTCAGCCACCCGAACGTAGTCACGGTACACGCGATTCAGCAGGCCGGCGGCCTCAGTTTCCTCGTTATGGAATACATCGACGGCGAGACGCTCAGTACGCGGCTTCGTCGCGGGCCGATGGAGTTCCGGCAAGTAGTGGAACTGGGCATTCAGGTGGCCGATGCTCTAGCCGCGGCCCATGCCAGAGGCATGGTTCATCGCGATATCAAGCCCGGGAACATCATGATTACTTGCCGCGGCGCCGCGAAGGTGCTTGATTTCGGGCTTTCGAAGCGCACGCCGGGCCTCAGTTTGGCAACTCTCGACACGACATTAACAGCCAGCCTGTCGAGTTCCGGCGTCATCGCCGGTACTTTGTTATTCATGTCGCCTGAGCAAGCTTGCGGCGAACCGCTGGATGGACGCTCGGACATCTTCTCGCTCGGGGTTGTGCTCTACCAGGCTGCGACGGGGAAGCTGCCCTATCAGGGGGCAAATACTCTGTCGGTTCTGCACGAATCGCGAGCGTAAAGCCGCCCCCGCCCAGCAGCATCAATCCGAATGTTCCGCCACGTTTCGACATCGTTCTCGAGCGAGCCCTGGCCAAGAGCAAGGAACAAAGATACTCATCGGCTTCGGACTTTGGCGAAGCCCTCAAAAACCTGCAATCGGATTCCAGGCGGTCCGTCCTGCAGAAGTTCCGGAACGTCAGCTTGTTTGCACGACGCCGGTATGTCGCAACGCCGCCGTATTCTTGTTATTGTTTTTGGGCGCAGCGCTTTGGGTTCACGCGCGACGGCCCGGCGTACGCGCGACGGACTCTCCACTGCTTGCTGCTCACGCTAGTTCGAATGCTTACGACAGCTATTTGCGAGGAACTTTCCTGCGGCTGCGGCATGGCAAACCAGCAGATAGTCTGGCCGCCATCGACGCGCTGAAGCGAGCGACTGAGGCCGATCCCTCCTTTGCGAAGGCTTATGCAGCCTTGGCATTGGCGTACGCCGACAGGCTATTCTTCGTTACACCGGCAGAACGGAAATCGCTGGAAGAGGAGGCCTACGTCGCCGCGGAAAAAGCGGCCTCGCTGAACCCAAATTTAGCCGAGATTTACATTGCCCGGGCACATTTACTCTGGACGCCTGCAAATCACTTTGCTCACGAACGAGCCGTTCAGCAGGCGCGCCGCGCCGTAGCGCTCGATCCGAACTCGGAAGAAGGGCATAACGAACTGGCCCAAATTTACAACCACATCGGGCTTCTTGATAGGGCGCTTCAGGAAGCGCGAAGAGCGGCCGTGCTTGATCCCAGCTCGACGCCGCCCGTTTTTCAGATTGGCCACGCGCTGCTTTTGCAGGGTGAATGGGAACAGGCGCTGCGAGTGTACCGGAGCATACCGGAAGAAGACCTGCCAGAGGTGGTCGCGTCCCACATGGCGTGGGCGCTCTTTCAACTGGGGAGGAGCGACGAAGCAACAGCGCTTATCGAGCGCTATCTGAGAAGCTATCCGGCCGATCCGGGCGGGATGCTCACGGGAATGCAAGCTCTTCTGTTCGCCGCGGCAGGTGACGAGCAGCACGCACAGGATGCCATCGCGAAAGCGTCGAAGAAGGGCGATTACGGCCACTTTCATCACACCGCCTACTGGATCGCCAATGCGTACGCGCGGATGCATCGCACGCGAGCAGCGATGCATTGGCTACAGGAAACGGGTGACACCGGATTCCCGTGTTATCCGCTGTTTCTTCACGATCCGAATCTGAACTCGCTTCGCGGCGATTCCCGATTTATCCAATATATGGGCGGTCTGAGGAAGCAATGGGAGTATTACAAAGGCCATCTGTGACCGGATAGCAACCAGTGGGTTGCCCTGCGCACGCGGGCTCCGCCCTACTCGACTCCCCACGGAGTTTCCCCATGTATCTAATGCCCCTGCAAACGCGCTAAACTCTGCTGATACTAGGCGAACTCACGCGCGGAGCGGCGCATGCAGGCTGAGATATGGAAGAGAGTTGAAGAGTTATTTCTGGCGGTAAAGGACCAGCCGCCGACAAAACGCGCGGAGTACCTGAAACAGGCCTGTCCGGATGACGCCCAGATCCGCGCCGAAGTGCAATCGCTGTTGGATGCAGAATCCGATACGGATTCGTTTCTGGAGGATTCGCCGCTGGCATCCGCGCTCGCGCCCGGCACGATTCTCGGCAATTTCGAGATTCTGGCGCAACTGGGCCGCGGCGGCATGGGCGAGGTGTATCGCGCAAAAGATCGGCGGCTGAATCGAACCGTTGCCATTAAGATTCTGCCCCGGCACTTATCGCAAAGGCCACGCTTCCGAGAGCGCTTCGAACGCGAATCGCACGCTATCTCTTCTCTGAATCATCCACACATCTGCACGCTGCACGATGTCGGCCGCGAGCATGGTGTTGATTTTCTGGTCATGGAGTATCTGGACGGGGAAACACTTGCGAAGCGCCTCGCCAGAGGGCCACTGCCACTGGACCAAATGCTTCGCTACGGGGTCCAGATTGCGGACGCTCTCGATTCGGCGCACCGGAATGGAGTACTTCATCGCGACCTGAAACCCGGCAACATCCTGCTGACGAAGTCCGGATCAAAGGTCCTCGACTTTGGTCTGGCGAAGATACAACCGGCGGAAGCCGCCTCAGGATTAACCAGCAGGGCCAGCACGCTGACGGAAGAAGGAGTGATTCTGGG
This sequence comes from Bryobacteraceae bacterium, assembly GCA_035475915.1. Taxonomy (GTDB): domain Bacteria; phylum Acidobacteriota; class Terriglobia; order Bryobacterales; family Bryobacteraceae; genus Bog-105. The sequence goes on along the minus strand of DATIMA010000207.1, from coordinate 3,594 downwards.
CACCCTCCCCTATATGGCGCCAGAACAGTTGGAGGGCAAGGAAGCGGATGCAAGAACAGATATTTTTGCTTTCGGCGCGGTGCTGTATGAGATGGCGACAGGCAAAAGGGCATTCGAAGGCGAGAGCCGCGCCAGTCTGATCGCCGCGATCCTGGAGCACGAACCGCCGCCGCTGGCCACACTTCACCCGATGACGCCCGCCGCGCTCGACCGTGCTGTGAAGAAATGCCTAGCCAAAGATCCCGACGCGCGCTGGCAGACAGCCCGGGATTTAAAGGACGAACTCGAGTGGATCGCAGGCGAAAACACCGCCGCTGCCGCGATCGCACCGCGTGGCAAGAAACAGGGACGCATTGCCGGGGCGGCAGTCGCAGCCGTTGCCGCGGTTGCAATGCTATTCGTGTTTCTGTATTTTCACAAACCATCCGCCGAAGCGCGGCTGGTTCGATTTTCGATTTATCCGCCGGAGAAGGCCGCCTTCCGCGATCCACTGGCCCTCTCGCCCGATGGCACGCGCCTGGCTCTGATCGCTTCTGTTTCTGGAGCGGAGCCGTCCCTATGGGTGCGCCGTCTGGATTCCGCCACCGCGCAGCCCTTACCCGGAACAGAGGGAGCCGATGACCCGTTCTGGTCGCCGGACGGTCAGTTCATCGCGTTTTTCGCCCAGGGCAAACTGAAGAAGATTGACGTTTCCGGTGGCCCGGCTCAGTCCCTCTGCGAGGCAGAGAACGGCGGTGGCGGCGCCTGGAATCAGGACGGAATCATTCTCTTTCCGTTTAATAGAGCCTTATATCGCGTAGCAGCCGAAGGTGGAGCGGCTATGCCGGTTACTACGTTAAACCAATCGAATCAAGAACTCATTCACACTTGGCCGCACTTCCTGCCGGACGGCCGTCATTTCTTGTACACGGTGACCACACTGGGAGGTGGTAGTGAGACTGTTTATATCGGCTCGTTGAATCCAACAGAGGCAACGCGGCTCCTGGATCGCCACTGGATGACCGCCGCCTACACCCATGCTCCGAATGGCCATGGAGGTTACTTACTCTTTGTCCGCAACGGCGACCTGATGGCTCAGCAGTTCAATGCAGATCGCCTTCAGTTAGCAGGTGAGCCCGTTTTACTTGCAGAGAGAGTATCTGACCTAGCCCACGACGCGTATTTTACAGTCGCCGCCAATGGGACGTTGGCTTATCGCGGCGTCGGCGTCGACAAAACAGAACTAATATGGTTCGACCGAAGCGGCAAACAGGTTGGGACAGTCGGCCTGCCGATGCAGGATATCCATCCGGCAATTTCGCCGGACGGAAAACGAATCGGGGTTTCGCGTGCCGAGTCGCCTTCAACAAACAGCCGTGCCGCGCTCCCTGCGCCCTCTAAACCCAACGACATTTGGGTCCTTGATTTGGAACGCAATACGGCGTCCCGCCTGACTTTTGATTCCTCATCTGACCTCCCTGTTTGGTCTCCCGACGGTGGCCGTATTGTCTACGCTTCTGGTCGCAATGGCCATATGGACCTTTACGAAAAGGGCGCGAGCGGAGCAGGAAACGAAGAGCTTCTGGTCAAATCCAGCGAGGATAAGCATCCTTTCAGCTTTTCTCGCGACGGAAGATTTCTGGCCTATGCAAGCAATAGCCCGAAAACCGGATTCGATCTCTGGGTACTGCCGCTGGGGGGAAATCGAAAACCGTTTCCATTCCTGCAAACCCAATTCGGCGAAGGCGTCGGACGATTTTCTCCCGATGGCCACTGGATGGCCTATCAGTCCACTGAGTCGGGGGATTGGGCGGTGTATGTTCGGCCGTTCGATGGAACTAGCACGAGCGGAAATGCAACGTTCGAGGGAAGGTGGCGCATTTCAACCGGAGCGGGCGTCTGGCCACTTTGGCGGGGCGACGGTAAGGAGCTGTTCTATTTTGGTCCGGACGATAGCGTGATGGCTGTGGACGTGAGGACGGGAATCTCAAAAGGCCAGCCTACGTTTGAAGCAGGCATCCCAAAACAGTTGTTTAAGGTGCAGGCCTATGGCATGGTTCCGTTCACGGTCACCCCTGACGGCCAGCGATTCCTTATCAATACAGAGATCAGCGAAGACAAATCTCCATCTGTTTCAGTCGTACTCAACTGGCCCGCCCTGCTGAAACACTCCGCTAAGTAAACCACCCGCGTTTAATTTTTTCAGCCCTCGCTGTGTCTCCGTCCTCCGCTCCTCGCTTATCAGGGCGAAGGCGGAGGGAACGATATGAAAATGGGGGCGATGGTGGCGATCTTGGCTATCGCAGACGTGGTGGTCCAGGCAAAGGGCGAATTCGGGCCCTTCCCAGTGGTAACCGTGTACGTCCAACGCCGTTTTAGCGACATGCGGCTGAGTCTGCCCCACGCGGAAGGTATTGCTTCTGAGATGCTCTCCAAAGCAGGCGTGCAGATTCAATGGAAAACCGGCTCGCCCAAAACCGGTCGGGAGGCGCACCCGATTCTGATCGAAATTACGTCGGACACCCCCGAAACGATTCACCCGGGAGTTTTCGCATACGCCCGGGTGTTTGAAGGCATTCACATTAGAATCTTCTGGGACCGCGTAGAGCGGGCATGCGGTGAGAGTCTAGCTGACAAGCTTCTGGGGCACGTGCTGGCGCACGAAATCACGCATATCTTGCAAGGTATCGACCACCACTCGCAGGAGGGCCTAATGAAGGCGCGTTGGACGGCGCACGATATCCTGCAGATGGCGTACAAGCCGCTTCCGTTCGAGGCGAAAGATGTGCGATTGATCCACTATGGTCTGGCGCACTATTGCCTGGCGGGCCCAACCGCGCGAAGCAGGGAATGTTCTGCGCCAATCTCGCACACTAATATCGCAAGCTCCAAGCGTTAAAATCGAAGTCATGGCGACGGCTACGAATCTGCTTACTCTGGAAGAGTTTCGCAAGCGTTACGCAGAAGAGAAGCCATACTACGAATATTGGTTTGGGGAGGCAGTTCAAAAATCCGTGCCGACGTGGTTGCACAGCCTGCTTCAACAGATTCTAGGCGAGATGCTAACTCGCGCTGGATACCGATCCGGTCCTGAACTGGAATTGAGGATTGCCTCCGATTGGCAGCCGAAGGCCGATGTCGCGGCGGCGCTGGAGATTGAACATCCCTACCCCACCAAGCCTGTCGATGTCGTTGCAGAGATCCTTTCGCCGGATGACCGGATGAGCCGGGTCTTTGAAAAATGCCGCCAATATGCCCGGATTGGCATTACCAAGATATTTGTTCTCGACCCGGAGAGTAAATCTAGCTGGGAGTGGAGCCGTGAGACCGACAACCTGGAGCGGATCTCGATAATGAATCTTCCCAACGGGCAAAACATAGCTATTGCGGATATCTGGGGTGAGTTGGACCGCCGGGCGGGTTCAGTGAATTAAAGAGGACAGACCACCGGATGTGAAGTGGTCTGCCCACTGATTGTCTCCGTTACTGCACCATCCGCCTCTGCTTGCGCAGAATAGCTGGCATTTCGTAATCATCCAGCGGCGGAGCCTCTTCCACAGCAGGTTCGGGTTCCGGCTCACGCGCCACGACCGGTTCAGATTCTGCCGCAGCGTG
>DATIMA010000206.1:0-3594 GCA_035475915.1 Bryobacteraceae bacterium | reverse complement strand
GCGCTAAGGCCTTATCAATATGCCAAGAACATCCTGGTCTTTGTTCCTCTGGTCACGTCGCACAAATTCCTCGCTGCCGGCATGCTGATGCGCATCTTCGCGGCTTTCTGCTGCATCTGCCTGTGCGCTTCCGCAACTTATGTCATCAACGATCTTGCCGATCTCGATTCAGACCGGCATCACCGGTCCAAGTACAACAGGCCGTTCGCAAGCGGGAGCCTTTCGCGTGCGGCAGGATTGTTTGCGGCTTCGCTATTACTCGTCTGCGGGATTGCGTTCTCTCGCCTGCTCCCCGGAATGGCAACGATCATTCTATTGTTCTACACGGCGCTGTCGATCGCATACACGTTCTGGTTTAAGCAAAGGCTGCTTGCGGACGTGTTGGTTTTATCCGCGCTGTATCTCCTTCGTATCCTGGAAGGAGCCGCTGCCGCTTCTATTCCGGTCTCGCCCTGGCTGCTGGCTTTCTCGCTATTTTTGTTGCTCAGTTTCGCATTCAGCAAGCGCGTGACGGAGATGCTTGGAAGCGCTGGATCAACCTGCGGCGGCTTGGCCGGCAGAGGTTATCTGCTCACCGATATCTCCGTCATCACAAGCCTGGGAGTGGGTAGCGGCTATCTCGCGTGCTTAGTACTCAGCCTGTATATCAATAGCCGGAGCGTCCATGAACTCTATCCGCATCCAGGGTGGTTATGGCTGTTGCTTCCGTTGCTGCTTTATTGGATCGGTCGGTTTTGGGTACTCACTACTCGTGGATGCGTCTCCGACGATCCCCTCGTTTTCATTCTGAAGGATCCGGTCACATACGGCGCCGTCTTCTGCGGCGTCGCGGTTCTCTTCCTTGGGATGATGCTTCCGTTCGGCATACCGGGAATCTCGGAATGACGGAGTGTGGCACAACTACGGCCGCCGGCGCGAGCAGGACTTCTGTCTTGCTCCACCTGCTGGACTCCGGTAACACAATTTACTTGATTGTGGCTTTAGGACTGGCGGTAAGGATCATTCCGCTGGCGATGGTCGGAGGAAGTTTCCTAGCTCATGAGAATCCCTCTTATGACCGTATGGCATTAGAGCTTATTAGGCACGCAAAATTTTCTCCTTACTGGCCACCCGGGCTCCCCTATTATCTGGCTTTCTTCCACGAAATTTTCGGCAACGGCATGCTGGTTGCCAGATCATCTATCCTGCTCCTTTATGCCGGGTTCTCATTCGCGCTATACGCGCTGATCAAGGAACTGAGTTCACGACAATCCGCCAATCTCGCGGCCCTTACCTTCGCCGTCTATCCCTCCTACATTCGCTACGCATTCAATCCATCGACGGAATATCCGGCCGGTCTCTGCCTGATTTTGATTGTCTACTTCACGGTCCTGATCGTTCGAACACACCGGTATGGCTTGGCGCCCGTCCTCGGCTTGCTCCTCGGCGCCTTAGCCCTGGTTAGACCAAGCAGTCTCGCGCTGGCGGCGATTGTTCCAGCCTATCTCCTGTTCAGGACCAGGCTGGCGAGAATCGCATTCGCTTCTGCGCTTATGGCCGCACTGCTCATTTCAGCGTGGCTTTGGAAGGCATACGATCTCTCAGGCCGATTCATTCTAATCAATGATTCCAACGAAGAGAACTTCGCGTTTGCCAATCACCCCGACACGCCGCTCTTTTTCACCAGCCGCGGCGGCCCGGTTAACTTCGACCATCCAGCTCGCTTTCTACAGCTCGAAGAGCAGATCGATGCGAACTCTTCACGACTGCAGCAGCGGCTTCTGCTGGAGACCACTCTTCACTCTATTCTGTCCCGCCCTGACCTGTTCCTGCTCCGCTGTTTTAACCGCTTTCGAGTCTATTTCACCTTTCCGGTTCACCATGCCGAACCATTAACCCGGCATCTTGCTGCTGCCGGTCAAATCCATGCCTGGCTGGGCGGAGGAATCACCCTCATTGAGGTGTCGTTCTTCTGGCCGATTATGGTCTTTGCCATTGTTTTCTGTTTCAATCTGCCAAGTTTCAGAACCCAGTTCGATGCCGTATCTGCAATTCTGGGCATCGCCGCTATTTACGCGGCGCCTTGCTGGCTAACGTGGTCGCAGCCGCGTTATTCCTTTCCGGTAATCCCTTTATTTGCGGTGCTCGCGTTCATGCTTTTGGATACTCTGCTGAAGCGGCCGTGGCGTCAGGTTCTCGCCCCGGTGCTCCGATCAAATGCAAGGAGGAGAGCGATGCTGCTGACTCTAGCATTCTTTTTCTGGATTCAGATGGAATGGATTGTGATGATCGTTTCTTCGGATGCGTGGCGCCAAACCGGTGTGCAATTTTCCTAGCCGTCCATTCGAGGCCGCTCCGTCTCGCCGCAGCCCAAGTTAATCATGGCGTGTGCTTCAGCACGCCGCCGTGGGCTTCAGCCCGCGATTCCTCGGGAGCAAGCTGAAGCTCGGGGCAGGGCTAAGTGCCCGCGCCACATCATCGCGCAATCAAATTCGCTTACGCTCACGCCTCGGATTCCGCGATTTTCGCTGGCTCGGCTCCGCCACCACCGCGAACTGCAGCTTGTGCTCTACCGTATCCGTCCGGTCCAGGCGAACGCGGATCGTATCGCCGATAGAGTACGTCTTGCGGCTCCGCTCGCCAATAATCTTGCGGCCGCTTTCGTGATATAGGAAGCGGTCTCCGGGAAGCGTATCAGTCGGCACTAAGCCTTCTACAAACAGCTCAGTCAGTTCGACAAAGAAGCCAAATTTCGTGGTGCTGATAATGAGGGCGTCGAATTCATCGCCCACCCGGTCCTGCATGAATTTGACTTTCTTCCACTCAATCAATTCCCGCTCCGCATCGGCCGCGCGGCGTTCCGTGAAGGAAGTATCGTCGCCAATCTCGCGAAGCGCGCCATTCTCCAGAAGCGGGCCCTTCGTATCCAGATAGTGCGACAACACTCGATGGACAACCAGGTCCGGATAGCGGCGGATCGGCGAGGTGAAATGCGTGTAGGCCGAAGCCGCCAGTGCAAAGTGCCCTTCGTTCAGATTGCTGTAGCGGGCCTGCTTCAAGGACCGAAGCATCAGGTAGCTGAGGATCCGCTCTTCGGGTTTGCCCGCAATCTTCGCAATCAGCCGCTGATAGTTCCGCGACGAGATCTGAAAATCTTCGCGCGCCAGCACGATGTCTTTTCGGATTTTGCGCCCATCCCGCCGCCTATCTGTCACGGGGAACTTTTTAACGGGTATCGCTCCCACCCCCAGCGAATAACCGAAATGCGTCGCAATCTCTTCAAAGTCCATCACCCGCTTTGCTTCGGGCCGCTCGTGGATACGGTATAGAGCCGGGATGCCGGCCCCTTCCAGATGCCCGGCTACCGCTTCATTCGCCGCCAGCATGAACTCTTCGATAATGCGGTGGGCAATATTCCGTTCCGCACGCGTAACGCCCACCATCTGGCCGGACAGATCAAGCTCGATATTCGTCTCCGGCATATCGAAGTCGATCGAGCCGCGCTTGGTTCGTTTGCGATTGAGAATGAGAGCAAGCTCGCGCATCAGCTCAAAGCGGTCAATCAGATTCCGGTACCGCTCGCGCATCGGCGCGTCACCTTCGAGTACGCGGAAC
>DATIMA010000205.1:0-3477 GCA_035475915.1 Bryobacteraceae bacterium | reverse complement strand
GCGATATATCTGGCGTCACCCTTCTTCGGCGTGATCCCGATGTCCTGGTGAGCGGAGAAGATTCCTAAACTGGCGGCCGAAACCGCGAAGCTTACGAACGCAATGGCTGTTCGCTTCTTCATCTATGCACGCTTCAATGCGGAAGGGTAAATGCGTACAGCATGTCGCCGGCGCCGACTACCAGATATTGACGGCCATCCAGCTCGTAAGTCATCGGACCATTGCTCACCGGCTCAGTAAGTCCGGTGTGCCAGAGAATCTTGCCGGTTGGTGGATCGAAAGCAATGAAGTTCGCCGATGGATCGCCGCCAAACAAAAGCTTTCCGGCAGTAGTCAACAGTCCCGATAATGATTCGCCGTCGCCCGGATAAACGTGACTCCATCGAATCTTGCCCGTCTTGTAATCAACTGCTTTCAGCGCTGATTCTGACCAGACGCCGCTATCGCGCCCGCCATATCCTTCCGGGTGCGCGCTGGTGTCGGTCAAATAGTAAACGCTATAGGACGGGGTCGCGCTCACATAAAACAAGCCGCTTTCAGGATCGAAGCTCGGCGGCGGCCAATTTGTTCCACCTCCGGCCGCGGGAATAACCAGTGCGCCGTCGGTCTTGGGCTCCTTGACCGGATTGGGAATCGGCTCGCCTTGCGCGTTAACGCCCTTCGACCAGTTCAGGTCGATAAATGGCGCGGTTACAACGCTCTTGCCATTTGTCCGGTCAAGCACAAAAAAATACCCGTTTCTGGCCGCTTGCGCCAGCAACTTGCGGGGCTTCCCATCGATCTCGCCGTCGAAGAGAACCGGGGTTTCCACGTTATCCCAATCATGAGTGTCGTGCGGGGATGCCTGGAACCACCAAACCAGTTTGCCTGTATCCGGATTCAGCGCCACGATGGAACAAGTCCAAAGATCCGCGCCTTTGCGGCCCTGCCCGGCATGCACGGGATTGGGATTCCCGGTACCCCAGTACAAAAGGTTCAGCTCGGGATCGTAAGTGCCCGTCAGCCATGTCATGCCGCCGCCGTGCTCCATGGCATGAGCATTCGGCCACGTTTCGGACCCGGGCTCGCCCGGTTTCGGTTCTGTGTCCCAGTGCCACTGCACCGCGCCGGTTTCTGGATCACGGCTCTCCAGATAGCCGGGCACATCCAGCGAATCGCCGCCCACGCCGACAATGACGTGATTGCCGATCACCAAAGGCGCGGGTGATGAAAAGTACTCCAATGCAAGATCCGCGATCTTCACTGCCCAGCGAAACTTACCGGTATCTTTCTCCAGAGAAATCAGGTGATTATCCGGGGTCTCGAAAAAAATCCAGTTGTGGTAAATAGCAACGCCGCGATTCCCGGTATGAATCCCGCCCTGGCTATTCCATTTGTAATGCCAGATCTCGCGGCCCGTGCGCGCATCGATTGCCCAGGCGTGATCCGGAACGGTAAAGTACAGCACCCCGTCCAACTCCAGCGGGGTGGCCTTGATTTCGGTGCCGAACGGGCTCCCCCCTGGACCCGTATTCGCGTGGTAAAGCCAAGCCAGCTTCAGGTCACGCACATTATCCGCATTGATTTGGTTAAGCGGGCTGAATCGCCGTCCCGAGTAATCGCCGTTGTAAGTCGGCCACATATTCGCTGGCGGATGAAGAATTGTGGCCGGGTCCAGTCCCTGTGCAAGAACAGCGGACGGTACGCACACCAGGCACGACAGTAAGATTTGATGCAGCTTCACTTCAAGGTCTCCAGGTAAGCAAGAATGTTGTGCATATCCGCGTTCGTGTATTGTTTCAGCAAATCGAGATGCTCTTTTAGAGGATCGTGTACCTGCACCTCCATCCCTTTCTCCGCATCGAACAACCAGGAATGATATTCACCCGATGGCTCCGTGAGAGCGACGCTGAAATCGTCGATGCGCTCTAACCTGCCGTTGTAAGTCTGGCCGGAACTCAGCGTTACAGTTACGGTCTTCTCCGCCCGCGTTTTCGGCGGCGGGCCAGGCATGCCAGGCCATCGCGCGGTCCTCGGATAGAGAAATCTCTCTTGCAGCGCCACCGGATCGTACTTGCTCGCGATATGCGCCAGGTCGCCAGTCGCCGAATGGCAGCTTGCACAGTGCGCGCTGAAGTATGCTTCCCCTTCTTTCGGATCGCCTGTTACGATGTTCAGAATCTTGTAGCCGCCTCGATTTGCAGCAGCTTGTGTGCGGGATAACAGGAACGCAGCGATGTCTTTAACCTGCGCATCGCTCAAATTGAAACTCGGCATTCCCTTTCCGGGGCGTCCGTTGTGAATCACCGGCCCAATCTCTTTCCCCGTGCCCTGGTCATGGAGCACAAGCACCGAACGAACCAGATCGGGACCGGTATTGCCGCCGGTTGCATCGCTGCCATGACAGAAGCCACAGGTGGATACAAACAGCGCTTGGCCGCGCTTTACGGCCGCGGGATCCGGGGGCGGGCCAATTGCCAGGAATTTTTGCATCTCTTCCTGCATCTGTGCTGCTCCTGGAGCCGCCTGCTGTCCGGCCTCACCGGTGCGCGCGCCGGGTCCTGCCTTCTTCTCGGCAGCAGGGCCGGGATGCGGTCCATTCGCAGCGCCCGGAGGCGGCTGCGGCGGTGGAGTTTGCGGTTGCTGCTGTTGCCCGGCAAACGCCGCAAGACACGTGCCGAGCGCGAACGTGCCCAGCGCGCGGCTCAAGTTCGAATAATTCACAACACCCCTCATCTGGATACCAGTATCACAGCGAAGGCGAAAAACACCTCCGCTTCAAGCAGAGGCTGCACCGCGAAAAGATGAACGGTTATGCCGGATTCGCTGACCCTGCCGGAGCGGGCTCCCTCGGTTTTTCCGATTTTTCTTTGGGCGGGGCAGCAGTTTTCACCGGACTTATGATCACGTGAGCATTGCGCCCTTCCAACCTCGGCTGGCCTTCTATTGCGCCTACGCCCGCCAGATCTTCAGCGAACTTCAGCAATAGCTTTTTCCCCAGATCGGTGTGCGCAATCTCGCGGCCGCGGAACTGCACTACGGCTTTCACGCGATTACCGTCTTTCAAAAAGCGAATCGCGTGCGCTTTCTTGAAGTCGTAATCGTGATCGTCCGTATTCGGGCGGAACTTCAGTTCCTTTACCTGAATAACGTGCTGCTTCCTCTTGGCTTCGTGCTGTTTTTTCTTCTGCTCGTATTGATACTGGCCATAATCCATTGCTTTTGCCACAGGTGGCTCGGCCGTGGGAGCAATCAGAATCAGATCCAGGCCCATATCCTGCGCGCGCCGAACCGCGGCGGGCGTAGGCATAATCTCAACAGATCCGTCCGGAAAGACAGCACGCACTTCTCTCGCGCGGATCGCTTCGTTAACGTTTTCTCGGATTCGGGGCCGGCGGGGCGGGTAACCTCTGGGTGGATACATGCCGGAACTAGCGGACGGCGCAAACCCGCGCCAGGGGATCGAAAAGGAAAGATGTCAAAAGTTATACCTTTACT
>DATIMA010000204.1:0-25452 GCA_035475915.1 Bryobacteraceae bacterium | reverse complement strand
CGTGTCGATGCCCAAAAGCTCGCCCTCTTCCTGCGCTATCAAACTACCCACGAGCGCGCCTTTTACAAAGCTCTGAATGCGCTCATGAAATTGGCCGCCGCGCGCCGCAAATCCGCTCCCGAGTTCGTTTCGCAAAAGCCTGTTCATGAGCCAAATAATCCCGCTCTCTGCCTTTCCGTAGGGTCGAGGCATGCCTCGACCGTGGCCGTTCCACCTCCAAACCCGCCTGAAATGCACACGCGATAATGTAAAGATTCATGCATCGCGGCGCTGTTTGGGCCCTTCTTGCGTCTTCGCTTGCCGCCGGGGCCGCGGTTCAGACCTTTCGAGCCGATTTCCGCGATATCGCCGCGCCCTCCGGCCTCACCGGCAAGAATGTTTTCGGCGGGGTCGATCGGAAGAATTACATCCTGGAAACCACCGGCAATGGCGTCGCTATCTTCGATTACGATGGCGATGGCCGCAACGATATCTTCATCGCTAACGGAACGCGTTTGAACTCCGCACAAGCCTCGCGGTCCGCTCTCCCCCAGTCCTCCAGCACAGAACCGCGACCGTCAGGGAGCGGTAGCTTCCCTCAGCTCTACCACAACGAGGGCAACGGCCATTTCAAAAACGTCGCCGCGCAAGCCGGCTTCACTAAAACCGGTTGGGCGCAGGGTGTCTGCGTCGGCGATTACGATAACGACGGCCATCCCGATCTGTTGGTCACCTATTACGGCCACAACGTCCTCTACCGCAACCGCGGCGACGGCACGTTCGAAGATGTTACAGAAAGGGCGAAGCTGCCGGCTACCGGAATTCGCTACGGCTCCGGATGTTCTTTTGTCGATTACGACCGCGACGGCTACCTGGACCTCTTCGTCGCCAACTACGTCAATCTCGATCTGAACAAAACCCCGCATCCGGGTTCAGGCGAATTTTGTGTTTGGAAGGGCATCCCGGTGATGTGCGGTCCCCGCGGCCTGCCTCTGGCGCACAACATTCTCTATCACAACAATCGCGACGGCACTTTCACTGATGTATCCGAGCCCGCGGGCATTCTTAAACCGGGTGGCCGCTACAGTCTGGGAGTAGTCGCCGCCGATTTCGATAACGACGGCTGGCCCGACATCTACGTCGCCTGCGACATGACCCCGAGCCTGCTCTATCACAACCTGCACAATGGAACCTTCGAGGAGCGCGGCGCGGAGGCTGGGGTCGCGTTCAATTATGACGGCAATCTTCAGGCCGGAATGGGAATCGCGGTAGCCGATTACGACGGCGATGGCCTGCTCGATATCGCCAAGACGAATTTTTCAGGCGACCTGACCTCGCTCTATCACAATGACGACGGCAAATTTTTTACCGATGTCTCACGCGAGGCCGGGTTGGGGGCCAGGCAGTTCCTCGGCTGGGGCGTGGCGTTTATTGATGTTGACGACGATGGCTGGCGCGATCTGGTTGTCGCGAATGGCCATGTCTATCCCGAAGTCGAAGGCAAGCAGCTTGGCGACCGCTATCTCCAGCCGACAATTCTGTACCAGAACCTTTCGAATGGAAAATTCAAAGATGTGAGCGCCGAAGCGGGACCCGCGTTTCAGGTCCCTCGCCCCGCACGCGGTCTCGCCGTAGGCGACGTTGATGGCGATGGGCGTCCCGAGATCGTCCTGGTCAACATGAATGCCTATCCGAGCTTATTGAAGAACAGCGGCCCGCACGGGCATTACCTGAACCTGGCGCTGACTGGAACTAAGTCCAACCGGAGCGCCATCGGCGCGCGTGCCATTGTAACGGCCGGAGCCCGCAAAATGATAGATGAAGTGATGAGCGGCGGCAGCTACTACTCTCAAAATTCGCTCACCCTCCATTTCGGCCTCGGCCCGTGTACCGAAGTATCGGACGTTGAGATTCACTGGCCCAGCGGCATCGTGCAGCATACCGGCAAGGCTCGCGCCGACCAAACGTTAAAGATCGTTGAGAAGCAGTGAAACGCCGCGATTTCCTCAAAACCGCCGCTACTATCCCGGCACTGGCTTGCTTGCGGTCGAGTCCTGCTTTCGCCGAAGAGGCGCGGCACGTCCCACCGTACCTCGCTCTCAAGAAATTCATCGAACCGGGAAATGACGAGTTCGTTTGGGAAAAAACCGCCGAAGAGATCCGCAGATCTCTTTCGAATGCTTTGCTATCAAAGCAGTTGCGCGTTTCTGAGCCGCGACCATCCGGAGCGGTTTTTCAATCCCCCCTTCCTTCCCATTCCTGGGTCGAATCCCTCGGCGTCATTCGCCGCGCGGAGTTTTATCCCTTGCCGGACGATATCGTTCGATACGAAATCGCAAGCCAGCGCGATGGCAAACTGCTGCACCGGGTCGGTCATTGGAAAGTGACCTGGGAAGACGGCAAACTTGTGTCGCTTAAGCCGCTCGGAGAACATTTAGCCTCCGCCGATGCTCCGCTTTTTCGCGATGTGACCGCGGCCGTATTCGAGAAGACCCCATCGTTTTCCGAACAGCTCGCGAAAGGAATCCCCTACTGGCGCGCTCGTCTCGACCCCGCCAGCGGCATCGATGTGTATGGCAGCAACGGCGTCGCGGTAGGGGATATCGACGGCGACGGCATAGACGAGGTCTACGTCTGCCAACCGGGCGGCCTCCCCAACCGGCTTTACCGATACCATCCCAGCGGCGATTTCAAGGATATAACGGAGACCTGGGGCGTCGGCGTCCTCGACGATACTTCCAGCGCGCTCTTCCTTGATCTCCGCAACTCCGGCCGGCAGGATCTTGTCGTGCTGCGTGCCGCCGGACCTGTTCTCTTCTTGAATGAAGGCGGCCGGTTCAAAATTCGCGAGGATGCCTTTCGTTTCGCAACTGCCCCGGCCGGAGCTTTTACCGGAATGGCAGCCGCCGATTTCGATCGCGACGGCAAGCTGGACCTTTATCTCTGCTGCTACGTCTATTTTCAAAGCGAAGCCCAGTACACCTACGCCTCGCCCTACCAGGACGCGCAAAACGGGCCGCCGAATTTTCTGTTTCGGAACAACCTCCAGCCGGACGGCAGCGGCTCGTTTGATGACTGCACTGCCGAAACCGGTATGAACGACAACAACAACCGGTTCAGTTTCGCTCCCGCCTGGTGCGATTTCAATGATGACGGCTGGCCCGATCTCTTCGTCGCGAATGATTTCGGGCGCAAGAACCTATACGTAAACAAGAACGGCCACTTCCGTGATCTCGCCGCAAGCGCCGGAGTCGAGGACATCGGTCCGGGTATGAGCGCATCCTGGTTCGATTACGACCACGATGGCAAACCCGACCTGTACGTCGCCAATATGTGGACCGCTGCCGGACAGCGGGTCGTCGCCGACAAGCATTTCGCTCCGGCCCAAACCCCGTCGCTCGAAAGCGCATATCGCGGGCACACCATGGGCAATTCGCTCTATCGCAATCGCGGCGATGGCGCGTTTCAGAACACAACCGCGCAGGAGCAGGTCGGGTTCGGCCGTTGGGCCTGGGCATCCGGCGGGCACGATCTGGATAACGACGGAAACCCGGAGATCTTCATCGCCTGCGGCATGTTGACGAACGAAAGCGAAACCGACCTGAGCAGCTTTTTCTGGCGGCAGGTTGTCGCGCGTTCGCCTGTAACGGCCCAGCCGTCCGCCGCATACGAGGGCGGCTGGAATGCACTGAATCAATTCATTCGTGAAGAATACAGTTGGAACGGCCGCGAACCGAATGTGCTGTATGTCCGGCGCGGCGATCGGTACGTCGACTTCTCCGGCGTCAGCGGTCTCGATTTCGCCGAAGACAGCCGGGCCTTCGCCGTTACCGACTTTGACGGAGACGGCCGCCCCGACATCATTCTCAAGAGCCGCATGGGGCCGCAGCTTCGCGTTTTGCAGAATAACTGCGCCGGACAGAACCGCTCCATAGCGTTCCGCCTGCGGGGAACAAAGTCGAACCGCGATGCCATCGGCGCTCGCATTCAGGTGGACGGCCAGACAAAATGGCTGGAAGCCGGTTCCGGTTTCCTCTCCCAGCACACCAAACAAGTTTCGTTCGGTCTCGGCGAATCGGCAACTGCGCAACGTGTACGCATCACCTGGCCCTCCGGAGTCGTGCAGGAATTCTCTAACCTAAAATCCGGCAATATATACTCCATCACCGAAGGCTCATCTGACGTCAAATCGCAGCCGTTTCAAGCGCGGCGTACGATGCCTTCCCGTCCTGTCGCCTCAGATAATGCACTCCGCTTGCACGATACCTGGTTTCTGGAACCGATACCGCTGCCGGAAAAGCAGCACGGGCCCGGACTGTTCATTTTGATGGAGGCAGATCTCGCAAAATCGCCGGAGCGCCGCGAGCAGTACGAAATTTTCCGCCGCTACTTGTTCGATTGGCGAACAAAGCTGAAGCCGCCGCTTGTTCTCTTGCTAAACGCCGACGGCCATGCCGTGAAGATCTATGCAAATCTCCAGAATGCCCGTTCTGAGCCGCGCGCGGGGGTGCCCTCTGTGCCAAGCGGTCGGCCACTTCCCTTTCCCGGTTTCTACATCAGCCAACCGCATCGCGATTTCTTCAAATTCGGCGCTGCGTTCCTCTGGTCCGGCTACAACGAACAGGCCCTTCCCTATCTGGAGCAGGTGCTGCGCAGAACGCCCGAAAATGCGCGAGTTCTGGTGCTTGTCGGCCAGATCCATGTTCAGGCCGATCGGTTGCAGGCTGCCGAGAAGTATTTTCACGATGCGCTTCGCGTGAACCCGAATTCCGCGGAAGCTTGGTCTGGATTGGGTGATGTCTGCCAAACCCGAAAAAATCAGCAGGAAGCACTTTCGAACTATGAAAAAGCGCTCGCACTCAAGCCGGACCTCTTGTACACGCTGCTCAATGCCGGTCAGGCCGCCGACAAGCTGGACCAGCAATCGCAAGCCGAGACATATTATCGCCGCGCCTTGCAGCTTGACGCGAAATCGCCGGAGGCGCTGAACGGGCTCGGCCTCGCACTCGCCAAGCAAGGGCATCCGGATGAGGCCCGCAAGTTGTTTGAGCAGGCCATCAGTCTGCGCCGCGATTATTCAGGCGCAATCAACAACCTGGGTGTGCTGTATATCCAAGAAGGAAAAGTAAGCGACGCTATTGCTGCCTTCGAGTATGGTGTCCGGGTCGCTCCTGATGAAGACATACTCTATCTGAACCTCGGCCGGACGTACACGCGTCTCGGTAATATCGAGAAAGCACGTCAGGTGATGCAGACCCTGCTCGATCGGAAGCCGGATAGCGCCACCGCGCGGCATGCCTTGCAGGAGCTGAACAGCAGGTAATCATATGTGGACTCTGGCATTCCTCGCGATTGTGCTCTCCGCTCAGCCGGAGCAGCAGGCGATCAAACAAATTTCGGAATCCGGTCGCTGCGCCGATCTGGCCGAGAGTCCGGATGCCCGCGTTACGCCCCGGCCCGCAGTGCCGCCCGGACCGCCGCCCCTGCTAAGCTTCCGCTATTACGAAGGTAAGTTGCACCATCGTTACGGCAACTCGGAATTGATGTTGGACGATGCCGGCCATTAAGATATTCCTCATCCCGCTGATCGCAACGCTTGCCTTTGCCGCGACAACACGCGACGAAGGCATCTCCGCTTTCAAAGGCGGCCGCTATTCCGTCGCGCTGACCAAATTGAAGGAAGCGTCGAAAGACTCTTCCGACAAGACCGCGCGCGTTTTTCTGGCCCTGACCCAAGCGGCTCTCGGCGACTGCAAAACCGCGCTGCCTGGCTTGACCGCGCTCGCCCCCGCCGATGGCGATCTTTACCGCCTGGGCGGCCTTGCCGCAGTCAAGTGTTACAGCAGCCTTGGCGACGACGCACAAACATACTCGCTGTTGAAAACTCTGGAACACAACTTCCCGAACGATCCGGATGTACTGTATACCGCCGCCAAGCTGCACATGAAGGCTTTCAACGATGCCACGTTCGCCATGTTCCAGCGCACCCCCGCGTCCTATCGGGTTCACGAGCTTTCCGGTGAAATCTTCGAAGTGGAGAATCGCTACTCCGATGCCGCCGCGGAGTATCGAAAAGCGATTGAGTTGAACCCCAACGCCCCCGAGCTTCACTTTCGTTTGGGCCGCGCGATTCTTTTGCAGAGCCATAGCCCCGAGTCGCTGGAGCAGGCTGCTGCCGAGTTCCGGTCTGAGTTAAAACTCAGTCCCGAAGATGGCGCATGCGAGTTTCAGCTTGGGCAGATTGCGCAGGTGCAGGGCAACGCGAGCGCCGCCAAGCCCCATTTCGAGCGAGCGGTGCAACTGTCGCCAACTTTCGTGCAAGCCCTGATCGCACTCGGCAAACTGAACTCGCAAGCGAAGCAGTACGGTCAAGCCATCACGCTGCTCTCCCGCGCTACCCAGCTGCAGCCAGCCAGCGAGAGCGCGCATTATGCCCTGCTGACCGCCTATCGTGATTCCGGGCAGATGGATAAAGCCAAACAGGAGAAAGCAATCCTGGATAAGCTGCAGAAACCGCCCGAAGGCGAATTTTCCGATTTCTTAAAGAAGCTAGGGGCGCAGCAGCCGCAACAGTGAAGTTCGCTCATTTAGCTCTCTCCGGCGTCCTCGCGGCCGCTTTATCGGCGGCCGATTTTCGCAACATCGCCCAACAAGCGGGTTTGACCGATTCGTTTCCGAACGGCGGCGCTATTTCGAAGCAGTACATCATCGAGACCACCGGCAGTGGGATCACGTTCATCGATTACGACAATGATGGCCTGCTTGACTTGTTCGTCCTCTCCGGAAAGGGCGGCACAAATCGCATGTACCACAATGAGGGCCACGGCAAGTTTCGCGACGTAACCGATGTCCTCGGCCTCCGTTCGTCCGGTTGGGCAGAAGGAGTCTGTGCGGGCGATTTCGACAACGACGGCTATACCGATCTGTTCGTCACTTACTGGGGCCAGAATCATCTCTATCGCAACGTGAATGGTAAACGCTTTGAAGACGTGACCGCGGCTGCGCATTTAACCCAGAGCCGGACGCGCTACAACACCGGCTGCGCCTTTGTCGATATCGACGGTGACGGGCGTCTGGATCTCTTCGTCGCGAATTATCTGAAGTTCGATCCGGCCACAACCCCGAAGCCAGGCGCGAATCCGTACTGCTTCTATCGCGGCATCGCCGTGAACTGCGGGCCGCGAGGCTTACCATTTGACCGCAACATTCTATATCGAAACAACGGTGACGGTACGTTCACCGACATCTCCGAACAGTCGGGCATCGCCGAGCCCGAGGGACATTACTCGCTGGGTGTGCTGACCGGCGATTTCAACGAAGACGGGCTGCCCGATATCTATGTTGCCTGCGATCAGACGCCCTCGCTCCTTTACATCAACAAAGGCCACGGCAAGTTCGAGGAAGAAGGGGTGCTTCGCGGTGTTGCGTTCGATCAGAACGGAAAAGCCATGTCCGGCATGGGCGTGACTTCGGCCGACTACACCGGCGACGGCCACGACGCCATCTTCCGCACAAACTTTTCGGATGAATTCGAGACGCTCTACCGCAACCGCGGCGCAGGCAACTTCGACGACGTAACGCTCGACGCGGGTCTGGGTGGGAACACGCGCTACGTCGGTTGGGGAACGGGTTTCTTCGATTTCAATAACGACGGCTGGAAAGATCTCTTCCTGGTAAACGGTCACGCTTTTCCGGAAGTGGAGAAACTGCACATTGATATTCATTACAAGGACCGCGCGATCCTCTATCAAAACTTGGGCAACGGCAAATTTCGCGACGTTTCACAACAGGCCGGTCCGGCCTTCCGCGAACTGCACTCCGCGCGCGGAGCGGCATTCGGCGATTTCGATAACGACGGCGCAGTCGAAATCGCGGTCAATAACCAGAATGAGCCGCCATCTTTGCTGAAGCAAGTCACAAATCCGCCAGGGCATTGGGTGCTTCTGAAGCTGGTTGGCACGCGTTCGAATCGGAGCGCAATCGGGGCTCGCGTCAAGCTGAGTGCAGCGGGTCACACTCAATCGGATGAGGTCCGCAGCGGCGGCAGCTACCTATCGCAAAGCGATCTCCGGCTGCATTTCGGCCTTGGCGCAGCCGCCAACATTGACCGCATCGAAATTGCCTGGCCGAGCGGCGCGCGCCAGGTTTTGCAAAACCAGAAATGCGATCGCCTGCTGACGATTCAGGAGCCCCGATAAGACCTATCGTTCCGTCGCGGCGTTTACTTTTCTTCCGCTTTCGCCAACCGTTGGGCGCCAATTGCTGTTCAGCCATCGGTCAAAACTCGTCAGACTGGGAAGCGCCTGCCGGACCGCGCCGATATCGACGTGATAGCCCACACTCTGAAACCAGCGATACATCACCGTGATCTCGTGACCTGCTCGTTGCTCGAACGCATCCCAAGGCACTTGCTGATATCGCACTTCGCGGCCAAGAGATCTACTGAACGCGCCGGCAATTGCTGTCATCGACAACTCATCTGCCGCTATGTCCATGGCGCGTTGCTCCCACTGGCCTGGATGCTCAAACGCCATCGCAACAAAGGCGCCGATATCATCGACCGCAATCATTTGTAAACGCGTATCTGGATCCAAGGGCTGTGCCAGAGTTCCTCCCTCAATCTGCTTTTGGCTGCCAAACCAGTTCTCCATGAAAAAAACAGGGCGAAAGATCGTATACCGGAGACCTGTGCCCCGAATGTGCTCCTCGATGCGGAACTTGCTATCAAAATGGGAAATGCCGGTGTTCTGGTCCGCGCTGCCGACGGAACTGTACACGATGTGGCTGACGCCTGACCGGTTCGCGGCATCAGCTAAGTTGATGCCTTGACGGATTTCAGCTTCAGCGCCGCCTGTCGACGCCTGAACCGAGTACACACCGTAAACCTCTTGGAGCGCGCGGGTCAACGAGGCCGGATCGTCTAGATCGCCTTGAACAACGTCCACTCCTCCTCCGATCAGTGCCCGCGCCTCCGGCTTCTCCGGATGCCGCGTCAAGATTCGAACAGAGAACCCGCGCTTCTGCAGATGGTGGAGAACCGCGCTACCCTGCTTGCCCGTTGCTCCTGTGACCAGAATTACTCTTTCAGATTTCTTTGCCATAAATTACTCGCGTGGCTCCTGCGAAGTGGATGCGCCATCGAACAAAAAAGTTGTGGAGCCGGTGCTCTGAACTAGTATGTAGAAGGAACAATGGCGATGCGCCGCGATTATCACAACTGGTACAGCAACCGTGCTGCCCGGAATATGGAACTGCTTGCCTACGGCGATGCCGGGCTGCCAGTTCTGGTTTTTCCAACCTCTCACGGCAAGTTCTACGAATATGAGAACGCCGGAATGGTTCACGCACTCTCCGAAAAGATTGAGGCAGGAAATTTGCAGCTCTTCTGCGTGGACAGCATGAACGCAGAGAGTTGGTACAACCACGGCATTCACCCTCACGATCGCGTAACGCGGCACAACGATTATGAAAGCTATATCCTCTACGAAGTAATTCCGCTAATGAAAGGCGTGAGCGGAGCCCAGCAGATCTGCACAACCGGCTGCAGCATGGGCGCCTATCACGCCTTCAACTTCGCCATGAAGCACCCGGATGTCACATCGGCTTGCATCGCCATGAGCGGGTGTTTCGATATGAAATCGTTCATGGACGGGTACTACGATACCGATTTCTATTTCAATAACCCCGTAGATTATCTACCGAATATCACCGACTCCTGGTTTCTTGACCGCTACCAGAGCATGCGGATCGTGTTTGGGGTTGGAGACCACGATATCTGTCTGGGCGAAAATTTTCGCATGGCCGATATTCTGGGGCGGAAAAGTATTCCGCACTGGCTGGATGTGTGGACCGGCGGCGAGGTCCATGACTGGCCTCTTTGGCAGCGAATGGCGGTAAAATTCTTCTGACCCAATCCAGGCGGTGGAGGCAGTAATGCGCAAGATCGGAATTATCTACGGGATGGAGAACACGTTTCCCACCGCGCTGGTTGACCGGATCAACAGCAAGAATGTTCCCGGGCTGACCGCAGAGCATGTGCGTATCGGCGGTGTGAAGATGGCCGAGCCCAGTGGATACCGCGTGATCATCGACCGGATCTCACACGATATTGAATTCTATCGCGCTTACCTGAAGAACGCCGTGCTGACCGGCACCATCGTGATAAACAATCCGTTCTGGTGGAGCGCCGACGATAAATTCTTTAACTACGCTCTGGCCAGCCAACTGGGAGTGGCAATTCCGCATACCGTTGTACTGCCGCACAAGTCTCATCCGCCTGGGACCACCGTGCAATCCATGCGCAACCTGGTCTTCCCGCTAAACTGGGACGAGATCTTCGACTACATCGGTTTCCCAGCGTTCCTGAAGCCATTCAGCGGAGGCGGCTGGAAGAACGTATACAAAGTCAACTCACGGGAAGAGTTTTTCAACGCGTACGATCAGACCGGCTCGCTATGCATGACGCTGCAATCCGCCGTCGATTTCGACGAATACTTTCGCTGCTACGTCGTCGGGCAGGAGAAAGTACGCGCGATGAAATACGATCCCAGGCAGCCGCACCATTTGCGGTACACGCGAGACGACCGGGCCAGTTCGCATGCGCTGCATGAGCGAGTAATACAAGATTCGCTGACACTCTGCCAGGCGCTCGGATATGACTTCAACACCGTGGAATTCGCTGTTCAGAATGGCATTCCCTACGCGATTGATTTTCTGAATCCGGCTCCCGACGCCGACGTGCACTCCGTGGGAGAAGCGAACTTTGATTGGGTTGTGGAGAATGTCGCGCAGTTGGCGATCGATAAGGCGCTCAGCGATGAGATCCCGCAGACGCACTTCCACTGGAGCCACTTCCTCGCCGGCCACCAGGGGAAGCGGGCGGCTGCGCCGAAATAGCTATAGAGGCGCTCGGTGGACCGCACCCAATGAGACCCAGTTTCAATATAGGGATCGAAGAAGAGTACCAGACGATTGACCCGGTCACGCGAGACCTTCGCTCCCATATTGATTCGGAGATCATCTCCAAAGGCAAAATGCTGCTGAAGGAAGCAGTGAAAGCCGAAATGCACCAATCGGTGGTGGAGGTCGGCACCGGCATCTGCAAGGACGTGAGCGAAGCATCGAAAGAGCTCAAAACCTTGCGATCGCAGATCTGTGAGCTGGCGAAGCAGAACGGACTCCGGCTGGCCTCCGCCGGCACGCATCCTTTTGCCGACTGGCGCAAGCAGGACATTTACCCCGATGAAAGATACGAGATCATCGTGCAAGACCTGAAAATGGTGGCCCGCGCCAATCTCATTTTCGGTCTGCACGTCCACATCGGAGTAGAAGACCGCGAAACCTCCATTCACCTGATGAACGCGGCCCGCTACTTCCTGCCGCACATCTTGGCGCTTTCTACTAACTCGCCTTTTTGGCTCGGCATGGATACCGGATTGAAATCATACCGCGGCAAGGTATTCGACAAGTTTCCCCGAACCAATATTCCCGACTATTTCAATAGCTGGGGCGAGTACGCCAGCTTTGTCGATCTGCTGGTAAAGACGAAGTGCATCGACAACGCTAAGAAAATCTGGTGGGACATCCGTCCGCACCCGCACTTCCCTACCCTGGAGTTTCGAATCTGCGACGTTCCCATGCGCGCCGATGAGACCATCGCAATCACGGCGCTGATTCAAGCTACAGTAGCCAAGCTGTACAAACTCCACGCCGCGAACCAGGGTTTCCGGCTCTACCGGCGCGCCCTGATTATGGAGAATAAGTGGAGGGCCTCCCGGTATGGCCTGGACGGCAAGCTGATTGATTTTGGCAAACAGACGGAAGTTCCCGTCCGCGACCTGATCTATGAGTACCTGCAGTTTGTCGACGATGTAGTCGACGAACTGGGATCTCGAAACGAGATCAATTACATACACCGGATTCTGGAAAACGGCACGGGCGCCGATCGCCAGCTTCGTATTTTTCAGGAAACGGGAGACTTGACCAAAGTAGTGGATTACATCATCTATGAAACAGAGGCCGGCCTCGCCGAAGAAGTAGCAGGCGTCGGTGCTGCGCAATGAACACAGACCTGAACCATACTCAGTTCGATACGGAACTGATACCGGGCGCGCACAACGCCGTTTTTGTGTGCCTGAATGTACAGCCATCCGAAAAGGTGACGCTGATTACCGATCGCGCCTGCGAAGAGATCGCCGCCAGCCTGGCTTCTGAACTCAATGAGAGCGGCTGCACTTACAACAGCTTTGTTCTCGAAGACCTTGCGCCGCGGCCCCTGACCGATATGCCAGCGCCGATTCTGAATGACATGGGCACCAGCCAGGTAAGCATATTTGCCGTACAGGCGCAGGCGAACGAGCTAAAGACCCGCATGCAGATGTGCGAGGTGGTCAATCGCAACAAGCTACGCCATGCGCACATGGTGAACATCGAGAAGAAGATCATGCTAGAAGGAATGCGGGCGGATTTTCAAAAGGTTGACGATCTGACCGCGCGCGTCATGAACATCGCTCAAAAGGCGCGAACCATCCGAGCCATGACGCCTGCCGGCACCGATGTGGCGGCTCGCCTGACCCCGGATTACAAGTGGATCAAAACGAGCGGCATCATCAGCCGTGACAAGTGGGGGAATCTCCCGGGAGGCGAAACATTCACCAGTCCGCTCGAAGTGAACGGGACATTCGTTGTGGATGGCGTGGTCGGGGATTATCTCTGCTCCAAGTTCGGTGATTTGCGGGAAACGCCCCTCACTCTGGTTGTTGCCGGGAATCGTCTGGTAGAGGCCCATTCTGAAAACAAAGAGCTTCGGGAAGAGTTCTGGGATTACACCCACCGCGATCCAAACAGCGATCGGGTGGGCGAGTTCGCCATCGGCACCAATCTCGCGTGCACGCGAGTTGTCGGGAACATTCTGCAGGACGAAAAGATTCCCGGAGTACACATGGCGTTTGGCGACCCCTACGGAGCGCATACCGGTGCGCAGTGGACCTCGACGACGCACATCGATGTTGTTGGACGGGATTTCGATATCTGGGCCGACGACCGCCAGATCATGGGCGGCGGCCAATTTCTGGTGTAAGCGCGTGCCCGCGTGATACCCGAGCTACGCAAGCAATTCAACGAGCGCTGGGCTCCGGAGCTTTACCTGGAATTACTGCGCCGTCTGGACGCGGTCTCCGGAACGCACGTCGATTTTCGCTGTAGCGAGACCCCCATATTTTTGCCGAACGAACTTCTCGCCAAGGCAGTTCGTTACGGACAGGAATTGTATGCGCAACTGGCTGTAAACAATGAATACCGGCAGGCATCGGACGCGGCTATTCCATCAGGATTTCGCGTGCCCAACGAGACGGCTCATCCGCTTTTCCTGCAGGCCGATTTCGGGCTCGTCCGTGAACCGGATGGGACTTTGGAGCCGAAGCTGGTGGAGATTCAAGGATTTCCGTCCATCTACGGTTTTCAGGCGGCGTTGGCCAAGCAGTATCAGCTCATCTATAAGCTCGAAGAACTCGACGAGCATTTGACGCCTTTTTTGGGAGACCTGGATGGGGCCAGCTATTCGGAATTACTTGGCCGCGCCATTCTGAACGGACACTCACCTGAAAACGTGGTGCTGCTCGAAATAGAGCCGCACAAGCAAAAGACCTTGCCGGATTTCCTGATTACACAACGCCGCCTCGGGATCAGAATTGCTTCCATAACCGAAGTAAAGAAACGGGGCAGCAGATTGTATTACGAAGATGTTCCTATCGAGCGCATTTACAATCGCGTGATTGTGGATGAGCTGGTGCGCAAAAATATTCATCCGGCGTTTCAATTGACGGACGATCTGGACGTGGAATGGGCCGGCCATCCGAACTGGTTCTTCCGCATCAGTAAGTTCTCATTGCCGTGGTTGCGGCACCGCAGCGTTCCTGAAACCTGGTTTCTGAATGAAATAAAACAGCTGCCCGAAGATTTAGGAAGCTACGTTTTGAAGCCGCTCTACTCATTTGCCGGTTTGGGTATCAAAATAGGTCCGTCCAGGGGAGAAATTGCGGCGATTCCGGACCGGCTGCGGCACGAATACATTTTGCAGCGCCGGCTGGAATTTGTGCCAACCGTCGAAACTCCAAGCGGCCCGACCAAGGTGGAGATCCGCATCATGTACATCTGGGATAACGGGCTCAGGCCCGTAACCACAGTGGTCCGCACAGGCCGCGGTCAGATGATGGGCGTAGATTTCAACAAGAACCTAAACTGGGTCGGCGCATCCGCCGGATTTTGGTCGTTACGATACGCCGGCTTCGAGAAGCCAATCTGACTTTGCGACTTCTTTGAAGTTGTTCTGGCGTGCGTAAAGCACTAGCGTCTTGAAGTCATCGGGTGTCTCAACCAGAATTGTTTTCGCCGGCTGGCCCGGCTGCTGCTTGCTCTTACTTGGCAGAAGACTCGGCACAAAGCCGATAACCGGTAAACAGTCCTTCAGGCTGCCTTTGGCTAGCGCAAAATTACCGGCCTCATCGTTATGATGAACCGCGTTGCCGCCCGGATTTTGTATCTCGCTATTCAGCAGGGCCTTGACGTTCATGGTGCGGGCGCTGACGTCACCGAAACGATGGTGTTCGTTAGACCCGGATTCTTTCAGGCGCGAATCGACGCCAACCATTCGCTGAACGCCGCCGGCAAGCGACCTCGCCTGCCCGCTTCCGGGGGCCGAAGAGAAAACGCCGCTGACGAAATGTTGCCTGTCCATTAGATCGCCACCCATCTGCCCCGGCCAGATTGCAAACAAATCGTAATCGGCAGTTACGCATGCTTTGAATCCCAGACCCTTGCTGCCCGGATTCGTAAGCCCCAGAATAGCTTGAAAGCCTTTGAAATTGATCGGTTCAACCGGGTCCTTTAGCCCGGTCGCTTCCGGCAACTCCTGGCTAAACGAAACGCGGGCGCTGGTGTCAATGCACAAAACACAATGGTCGGGCAGGGCTCCCTTAAGCCAGGGCTGACTCGCTCCGCCAACGGGTATAAGCCGCCAGGGCAGCACCGTACTGCCCTTGGTAGCCGTTGACACGCCTACGAAGTGCCCCTTCTCGTTTTTGGCGGGGTTGATCACGTTCTTAGATTTTAAGTAATCAATCCGCTTCTGCGAAAGTACGATCGGCATGACATCGCCCACCCAGGATGGATCTTTTACATCCTTCCCAAAGAACTTTTCATTTATTTCTCCAGAAAGCGCTTCGTGAGTCCATTTTCTGTTTCTGGGTAAATAGGCTTCGTCCTTTGTGAGGCGGGGATCCATGCACACAAAGCCGCTCATCGGACCCCAGTTACACGATTTTGTGTCAACGCGAAAACCTTTCATCGCGTAGCCTTCGGCAATAAGACCCTGGGCCATGGGGCCAGGCTCGCGAAAGAGAATGATGCAGTTCACTCTTTCGGCTACATTCTGGGCGCACTGTGCATGCGGCAAGTGAAAACCACTTATTTCACATGCAATCGACATGTTCTCAATCAAGCTTTCTTACCTCCAGGGCCATGTAAATATTAGCGATAGTATCACTTCGTCATCTTACGCTTCTTTACCGGGAAGCGGCATCTGTGCCGGGAGGGCGGGCCGGCCAAAATGCCGGAAGAACAGCGCATATACCCTGGCGAGCCAGGTACGTTCAATCAGGAAACTAAGCACCGATGTGAACACAATGCTGATGAATACTACTGAATAAGTCACGGACTGTAACTGCTCCCCACCGGGTAAGTGCCGGTCGAACGGCATGGAGGCGAGGACGACGGCAGCTAGCCCTTTGGGACTCATGATGGCTACAAGAGATGCGTCGCGAACCGGCGTTTCGCGGTTCAGGCCGAACCATGCGGAAGGAATGCGGACCAGGAAGATCAGGACGCTGAGCGCGAGCGCAACATACACGAGCGGAATGTCTGTGAATCTAATGGAAACTCCAACATAGATGAAAAAGAATGTCTTGAGCAGAAATACGACTTCAGCGAGAAAATTGCGCTCCTGCTCGTTCATCGTAATCGGCTCAGGCGGCAGAGATCGCCGAAACCAGGATATGTGATGAAATGCTTCAATATTCCCGAGTACCGCGCCGAACACGACCGCCGCGACGTAGCCGCTGAAACCCAGCAGTTCGACGACGCCGAACAACACGAAGACGAATGCCGGCGTAGTGAATATCGAGTTTTCGAGTCCACGGATCTTACGAAGCAGCGCAGACCAGGCAAATGCCGCGAGACCGCCAAAGATTGCTGCCAGAATGAGCGTCGCCAGAATCTGGCCCAGCATGGTTCCCACCCTCACGGTGCCGAACTTATAGCTGTCCATAAACCCGATTGCGACGACGATGCTGAGCACATCGCTGAGCGCCGATTCGAGGAACAGAATTGTTTTCGTCGATTCGACCATCGGAAGCCGTCGAGTAAGTGGAACAATTACTGCCGGTGAGGTAGAGCCGATGATCGCGCCAAGCATGAAGGTCAGCCGCGGATTCAAATGGAGCAGAAATTTGCCGGCTATTCCGACGCCGATCATGGTCAGAATGAAATTCGTTAAGGTGAGCGTAAGGGTGGGCCGGATCGCGCCGCGCAATACGTCGAAATCCAGACTGAGCCCGGCCTCGAACAGAATGATGACGAGAGTGACGGTTGCAAACACCGGCCCGACAGCCCCAAAGTTCTCGGGCGTGACCAGGTGGAGGATGGGTCCCAGCAGAATTCCGATGATGGTTAGCAGCAGGACATCCGGCACGCGTGTCCGGCTGAAAATGCCCGTGAAGGCGTGCGCCACAAAAACCAGGGCTCCAACGACCAGGATGTTAGTGGCGACATGCATAAGCAGTACAGGGGCGGTGAAAGCGTGAATCGGAACCGGAAGCGTTAAGCCACCTTGACCTTATGATGCTAACGAACTCAGGTGGCCCGCGGTATCTAGGAGCGATGTCTGGCGCGCCGGTTCGCCCGGGCGGCGTAATGGTTCAGGATACTGTGGAACTCGCTCGCCGTAGGCGGCCAGGCGGTATTTCCGTCTATGATCTGCCTGTTCGTCAAGCGGCGGCCATAGATTTCGGCATTATCGCCCATGTCCTGCCGCAGCGTTGCGCCCTCCAGCGATACTCCCGCGAAGACACCGCGCGCCCGCGACCAGGAAAGCATCTCAGCCCGCATGCTGATGTCGGTTTGCGCCGTGGTCGACCGGCCGACAGGTCCCGCCGCGGCTTGGCCCTGGCCGCCCACAGTGAACCGTGTTGTCAGCAGGCGTTCCGCGCCTTTGCGGTTCATGATCAGAAGAATCAGATCGCTCTCTACGATTCCGATTTGAAAACCGGCGCTGCCGCCCTCAATCCGGATGGATGCCGGGGCAGACCAACCGCTGCCTTTGCGGCACGAGAAGAATCCTTTTCCGTACTTCGCGCCGAAGCCGAACGCGGCCGACTTCAGACCCGGAACCACAACCACGCACTGCGCCCGCTGCATGAGATTCAGCGGGATGCCCTTGTCCGGAGTGGACATGGTGTCGGAAAGTATCTCAGCAGCGGAGTTAAGACGCCGGGCCGGCGCCTCGGCAAATGCGGTTAACGGCAAGCACAGCAGCAAGAGGATTGAAATTTTATTCAAACAGAAAGCTCCTGAAACGTTTGTATCAAAGACTGCGGACCGGCATGTTTACAACGTCGTCTATTTCCATGCATTCCTTGACGACGAAAGGTTCGCCGTATTTCACGCCAATCAGGTTTCCGTAATAGCGGGCGATGCCCGCCAGGCGTTCCCGGATCTCAGCATGGGAGGGAAAGAGGTCCGAACCTTCTTGTGAAGCGCCGTACTGCGATGTGTAGCTCAGCAACGCGGTCATGCGCCGCTCAAACTGGCGCGAGATATCGACCACAAACGAAGGTGTGACGTTCGCATAGATGGAAGAATACAGAATTTTAAAAGGACGGTGCGGAGGCGTGTCCTCCTCGAGCCGGCGCAATCCTGCCAAAAAACAGGCTTCGTACCCAACCTCGGCGGCGCGGTAGTGATCGGGATGCCGGCCCGCCCAGTACGGCAGAATCACAGTTCTGGGCCGAATGCGGCGAATGACCCCGGCGAGCGTCATGCGGGCGGCGATGTTATTTTCCAGGCGCGCATCGGGCCAGCGAAGGTTCTGACGCCACGTTAACAACAGATGTCCGGCTGCGGCACGCGACTCTTCAATTCGAAGATCGGGCGTTCCGCGCGTACCCATATCGCCGGCGGTCAGATCGAGCACACCGGTCCGGTATCCGAGTTCGGCCATTCGGCTCAGCGTGCCGCCGCAGGTTTGCTCTACATCGTCCGGGTGTGCGGCTATGGCGAGCACATCCAGCGGGCGCAGATTTTCAAACGGCTCATTCGGATCGTGCATTATTCTCAGTAGGGACGATAGCGATACCGCCCGCGATCTCCGGCGAAGGCGCGGACCAGCAGAATGCCGGCAAGGAAGCCGCCTACATGGGCGAACCAGGCAATTCCCTGCGCCTGGCTGATGCTGCCGAGCGATCCCAGCCCGCTAAGGACCTGGAGTGCGAACCAGTAGATGAGCATGACGGCGGCAGGCAACTCAATCGTCGTGATGAATACGATGATGAAAACAAGAGTGACAATGCGGACTCGCGGATAGAGGATGAGAAACGCGCCCATTACTCCGGCGATTGCGCCGCTCGCGCCTATGGTCGGCACCGGACTGCCAAGATTGGTGAACGTTTGCACAAGGGCCGAGGCAACACCTGCGATCAAGTAGAAAATCAGAAATTTCGCGGAGCCCATTATGTCCTCAATGTGCGATCCAAACACCCAGAGGAACCACATGTTCCCGATCAGATGAAGCCATCCGCCATGCAGAAACATGGAGGTAAACAGCGCGGTAACGTGCAACTGGTCGGGAATCAGCGCGTAGTGCTCAATGAAGCGGTTGCGAAGATAGATCGGCTGCGAAATCTCAAACAGAAAGCAGAGGACGTTCACGCCAATGATGATCAGGGTGATGACCGGCGTGGAATTCCGCAACAGCAGTGCGCGAAGGGGAATCATGGATTGGCGGCGGAGGCGGGCGCAGCCTTCGAGGACGCACGCTCCGCGATGTAGGGGGCTTCGCGACGCCGTACGGTTCCGGCCGAAGCCGCGGATAAGAGGTTGTTCACTTCATCACGGAAAGGGACATGACCGCGCGCGCCCGTTTCCGTACAGTTGAGGGCCGCGGCCGCATTAGAAAAATCAAGCGCCTCCTGCATATCCAATCCGGAGAGCATTGCGTAACAGAACGCGCCATGAAAAACATCTCCGGCGCCGGTAGTATCGGCGCAGTGTACGTCGAATGCCGCTGAATAGTACCAGCGGTCCTCGAACAGCGCCAGCGATCCTTCGTCTCCCAGCGTCATGGCCGCCACGCGCATTCCGTATTCGCGCTGCAATTGGGTAAGAGCGGTAAACGGATCGGATTCGCCCGTCCACTTCGCGGGCCATCCCGAACCGGCCACCAGGTAATCCACATGACGCAGCACGGATTCAAACCCGGGGTAAACCGTATCGACGTCGATGGAGACCGGTATGCCGTGATGCCGGGCAAGAGCGGCGGCATAAGCTGCGGCATCAATATCATAGCCGTCGATGTGCAGCAACTTCGCTCCTGCTACATCCTCGCTGCGAATCTCGGACGGCGACAGGCGCAGACATTCCGCCCGCTGCCACAGTACGGTCCGTTCGCCGGTGCGTGCATCGATGACAATATAGGCGGTCTGGTTCGGGCAGCCTGGCCGGACGATGACAGAGGAAATATCCACGCCGGTTCCCTCCAGGCTCTCACGCTGGATCTGGCCGCGCAGATCGTCGCCGATGGTTCCGATGTACTTGGCGCGCAGTCCTAAACGGGCGCATGCGACCACTGCAGTAGCAACCTGGCCGCCCGGGCTGAGCATTTCGCGTTCGAAAGGGACTTTGCCCGCATAGGGCGGAAATTCCCGAACCAGCAGAAGCGTATCTGTGGCGTTGAGGCCGATACCCAACACATCACAGCTCCGGCTCACCAGAGCCTACTTCTTGATGGAATTGGGAACCTCGTAGAGATAGATCGTGTGAACGGCGCCGTGGTGCCCTTCGGTTTCGGAAGTCTCAATGGCCTTCCAGCCGGGAATCGGGTAATCGTAGGAGACGACGCGGGTGCTGGGGTGCAGATAACGCTCCAGGTTGGGACGCAAAGTATCATTCGCGGTGGTTGCAAGATATAGTGTCACAACGTTCGCAGCGCTGAGATCCGTCTTCATGAAATTGCCATGGATGATCTTGATCT
Organism: Bryobacteraceae bacterium; assembly: GCA_035475915.1. Classification (GTDB taxonomy): domain Bacteria; phylum Acidobacteriota; class Terriglobia; order Bryobacterales; family Bryobacteraceae; genus Bog-105. Next base: position 5,174 of record DATIMA010000204.1, on the reverse strand, counting down.
CGTCCTGCAGGCGATGCTTCCTGACGTTTTCCGCTGCGGTCTCCGCCAGGCGCTTTGAAATCTCAATACCTACGCCTTTCACCTTATAACGTTCGGCGGCTGCGATGAGTATTCGTCCGTCGCCGCAACCGAGATCATACAGCGTTTCCCCCGGTTTCGGATTGGCCATCTCCAGCATCTTGTCGACGGCGCGCTCCGGCGAGCCGACTGTAGGAGCCAGATTGGTCTTGAAATCTTTCAGATCCGGTTCCTGAGCATAGGCGGCAAGGCCTAACCCAAGCACCAGCGCGGAGACAGGAATGCTGAAACAGAGCACCCGGCATCTCATAGTCAACTCTCCCCTGTTTCTATAGCTTACCGCGAATCGCCGCTTCCGCAAGCGGTTACGTTTCAGTTCGACGGCGCAACGAACGCCTGGGCAGTGGCCTTCTCCCTCTTCAAACGAACAATCCGGTTAACCATTTCGGAGGTGGAAACCCACAAGTCCCGCGGCCGCGAAATCGTATATTCAGTGCCTTTGAACGCGCGAATGGCGTGGCTGATGGAATCCTTCCAAGGCACCGCCTGCGGGTTCAAATTGTAGTTCATATAGAACACAGGACACTCAATATCTCCGATGCGCCGCAGATCGTCTTGGGGTACATCCTGGTCCAGCATTGCCTTGGGGCCGGCGAAGATCACTGCGTCCGGGTGGGTGGTTGTTGTTCCAACCTCCTTTTGAATGAGGTCGGCCAGGAAGTCCGTTTCACTGTGCTTCTGGCCTAGCCGGAGCACGTCTACGGTTCCCAGCTTCATGCTTTCCACCGCCTTGCCCAGTGCCGGAAAGTCGATCTGTTCAGCGGTTTCCTGGCGGTAAAGAACGCGTCCTTCTTCAATGTTGAAAGCGACCAGTGAAATGTGCCCAATGCGCGGATCGCGTTCAATGGACTTCAAAATACTGACCAGCGCATCCGTATCGCTGCGCTGTAAGGCGGCCGATTGGGAATTTTGGGGGGCAAAGTTCACTAGAAGCTTCACATCCAGGCTATCGGTGGACCGGTGAATGGGATGACCTACCGAATCGTTCACGAAGGGCTGGGAGGCCTCGGCAATTTCATTTGGAGCGATGAAAAGTGTCATGGGCTTCTCTTTGGCGGTTAGGACGGCTTCCACATCCCAGCTTGAAGAGCAGATCCGTTCGGCGCGATCGCGCATCAGCCAGTCCACGTGATAGTTTCCTTCTCCCAAATCAATCGTGCCCTGAAGAAGCGCCTCGCCCTTGGCGGTGTCCTGAATCTCCGGCACGTGAAAGTGCTGGACAAAGTACGCGGCGTGCCGCGGTTCATTCTGCGGATACACGCGGAACACAATTGTGAGCAATTCGCCGGAACCGGCCAGTTCGTTCATCGGAAGGGTTACGTCATACCCCGCGTGGAAGCGCAGATCGAAGCCAAGCTCCGGTTTACGATCGGTTACGGTGCAGGGAATATCGTCGCGCGGTTCGCCAGCTTCGAGGATAGCCATGTCGGAAGGCATCAACATTACCCGGTCGCCCGGGCCGGGCGGCTTTAGTAACATCTGGCCAAGGCCGGGACCGGCAAAAGCTGCAAAAAGTAAGGGCCACAAAATGACCGCGCGGGCAGCGCGTTGCGCAGACACACCGGTCAAGAGGTCAGAAACGGATGCACACGACGCTGGAGACCGCGACGCCATCTTTCCCCCAAGTGCTTTCCAGGCGAATCTCCACAGTGGAATCCGCTGGTTTCATCATTATGCCTCAAATTAATGGAACTGTCGGTCGCATTCGGCCAGGCCCCAAAGCGTAATGGTTCCTAGTACCAGACGCAGTGTGGTGCGGCGTGCGACGCCGAGTTCTCATCCGCTCGTAGGACGCAGTTGCCGTATGATACAGTTCGAGAGATTATGGCTTCCCGGAGTGTAAATAAAGTAATTTTGATCGGCAACTTGGGGCGCGACGCGGAAACCAAATTCACGCCCTCGGGAGCCGCTGTTACGCGGTTTGCGATTGCCACCACGCGGAGTTGGAAAGACCAGCAAACAAACGAGTGGAAAGAAGAGACGAATTGGACTAACGTCGTCGTCTGGCGTCAGGAGAACCTGGCAAATTACCTGACAAAGGGAAAGCAAATCTATGTAGAAGGGCGCTTGCAGACCCGGAGCTACGACGACAAGGACGGGAAAAAAGTGTACTCCACGGAAGTCATCGCAGACGAAGTAATTCTGCTGGGCGGACGCGGTGAAGGAAACGCCGAACAAGGCGGCGGCCGGACCATGGCGCGCGCCGGCGGTGGCGGCGCACCCGCGCGTACAGCAGCGGCTGGACCGGCAGGCGGCGCTCCGGCGGACGACGAGTTCGGCGGCATGGGCGTCACAGACGACGACGTTCCGTTTTAGCGACCTATTCCTGGAAGCAGGCAGTGAACTGCCTGCCGGCGATTAATCGTGCGCCACGAGGTCTATTTTCAGGCGGCTCGCCCCTTTCGGCCGCGTAGTAACCGGCGAAGAGGTCGGGCTTGAGATCGATGGCTGGACTTGATTTTCGCAATTTGAGTAGAGTAGACTCGCGATGCAGAACGGCGGCCCGCCCCCTTATCGAACCAGACGTGCGAATTTCCTGCCTCCGGCTCTCCGGAAAGAGTCGCCGGGGGCATGCGCCAGGCTGCCACTGAGGAGAAAGCTCTCGAAGAGATAACAACCCAAGTGGTGAAAAAGACATGAGAGTTGATGCCCTCCAGCAGCTTGTAGGGCGCTGATTGCGGCGGCGTGAGTTATAACTCAGCCGCCGAAGTAGATACCAGTTCATCTGGCGAAAGATGGGCGTCGGATATCCGAAAGCAAAGTAGTTCGCCCAGCTGCGCAGATGACGGTTGAGAGCCTGTTCCGTGCCGGGTAGTAGTGACATTAGCACTAAGAGGCACACTTTACGGCAAATCTGTATCGGTGGGCGGGATAGATGAATTCAAACGCTTCGTAATCAGCGTGAGCAGCGGTTTGTGAGAAATCGCGTTATCCAGGACACAATTATAAGTACGGCAAAAACTCACGCGCTCGCGGTCTCTCGCTGCGCACCGGTGAATTCGCCAACTCTGACGGTTAGCTTTTCCGCTGATGTCCAAAAAGAAGAAAAGAAAGAGAAGTAGAAACCCAAGGAAGCGATCGACGCTCCTTGGAATCTTGGATCTCGTGAAGGTCCAGCCTCCGGAACCCGACCGGGGAAGGCGGGGAGTTCTGTGGACCTGCCCGGATTGTAACCAGGTCTACCCCGATACTTCACGGAGAGATCACATTCGCATCTTCCACACGCCGAATCCGAGACACAAGCACGTGGCGACCGTGTCGGAACGCTTGCCTTTTACGCTGCTGCCGGCTGGCGAATACAGATTCGAAAAGATAGTGGAGCATTATCAGAAACTTGCATCGACTTCGGACACCGGATGGCGTGAAGGCAGTATTGATTGGAAACGGCTTGAAGCAGTCGAGACGCTGAACCCTTCCCGGTATTACGTCGGAACAGATGGATGGACTGGATACGTCGTGTTCGCATTCCACTGGTCGGACCGAGTTGTTTTGGAGTGCCCGCGTGAGGGCAACGCCATTTACATACTGAGGGGTGATTGGCGTTCGATGGTCACTCATTCGAAGGGCGAGCTACGCGAAGAATATCGGCACTTGTGCCAAAAGGTCGTGCACAAGGGTGAGTGGCTCAACCGTGTCAGACGGGCTCTTGGACGGTCGGATATCTAAAAGTTTCGATTCACAGGTAAAAACGCCAATGAAGGATGTGTAAGACTCAACAGGCTACTGTTCGCAATCGCGGATGTCACCCCGCCTGTGTGGGCCTTCGGGCAAAATCGGCAGGCGCAATTTCGTAACGGGCCCAGCAGTACCGCGATGTTGAGGCGAGAGGATCTGAACGGAGCCAGCGATTCAGCTCGCGAACGCCAAAGGGTAGAACCTGCAAATCGACTCCGGCATAGGGCAAAGCATCGGAGCCGCTTTCGGGCGAATGCGAATCCCGTTTGAAGAGCTGAGCGCGCCATGTTTCGCATGGCCGTCGACCAAGTCCAACCGCGAACCGAGGGTAAAACAGGCGTAGGAGTGGGGCGGATTTTAAGGTCGCGCGAGACTTCGGCACCCAATATCTCAACCCGGCAACGAACGGCAATGTTCTCTCGTCATAGAATAAGTCGTTAACAGGACGCTCTTGAACTGCCGGATTCTGGTCGCGTTGGGCATTCTTGTGCTCGGATTGCACGCCGCTGGGCAGCAATCTGAGCAAACGGTGAGAGTCAGCGGCACGATTCAGGCCGTCCGGTCAGTCCTGGTACAGGTACCCAGGATCGAGGGGCAAGGCGGGAATCTCACTCTAACGCAGCTAATCGAAAACGGCGCAACGGTCCGCGCCGGCGATCCATTAGCCGAGTTCGACCGCACGAACGAGCTGAAACTTGCGCGCGAAGCCCAGGCGAAGTACGACGATCTCAGCCATCAGGTGGAGCAAAAGCAGGCCGAGCACAAGAGCAACGCCGAGAAGCGGACTTCCGAACTGGAGCAAGCGGAAGCAGATCTGAAGAAAGCGCAGATTGAGATCCGCAAAGGCCCGATCCTGAGCGAGATCGATCAGCAGAAGAACCAGGTAGAACTGGAGAACGCAAAAGAGCATGTCGCCAGCCTCCAGCGGTCCGATCATTTCCACGATCTGGCGGAGGCGGCCGAGAGCCGGATTCTAGAATTGCAACGGGACCGGCAGAAGATTACCGTTGCACGAGAGCAGAGCAATGCGGAAAAGCTCTCTCTGCGAGCGCCGATTCAGGGGATGGTGGCGCTGCAGAACGTTTTTCGAAACAACTCCCTGGGGCATGCGGAGGAAGGCGACCAGTTGTGGCCGGGCAGCCCGCTGCTCGAGCTTTTTGATCCATCCGCCATGGTGGTCGAACTGTCCGTCGGCGAGCCCGATGGGGCCGTACTGGTACCGGGCGCCAAGGCGGTGGTGCATCTGGACGCGTTTCCGAAACTGAGCTTTACCGCACACTTCGATTCGGCTAGTCCGGTTGCTTCAGGAGCGCTGGATAGCCCGATTAAGACGTTCAGCGCGCGCTTCGTGCTGGACCAAAGCGACCCGCACTTGCTTCCGGACCTCTCCGCGGCGGTAGACATTATGGTTCCCAAATGAG
>DATIMA010000203.1:0-5762 GCA_035475915.1 Bryobacteraceae bacterium | reverse complement strand
GAGGGCCACCGGACACACACGCTGTTGATGACTTCAAGCAACAACAGCGTGCGTTTCATCGACGCGGTTCACATGGACCGGAAACCAGGTCCGCGCGGAGTGCGGTTGTACTGAGCGCGCGATTACCCGTCTATTTTTCCGGCAGCGCCACGGTGATATTGCGGAACTTGAGCCCGCCGGTGTGGTCGCCCTGAATATAGAACGGGCCCGGCTCACCTTCATCGGCATTTAAGGCGCCGCCAGTGATGCCCTCAATCTCTTTCCCGTCGATGGTAGTAACGCCATTGCGGACGACAGTCACTTTACGCCCGACCAGGGTTACGTCAAAGGTTTCCCACTTGCCCGGCGTACGGGGCGATTCGGTGCTCGGGGCCAGCCGCCCATAGATTGAGCCCATCTGGCGATTCATCGGCTCCGAACCGGCAGCTTCATATTCGAGCTGGAGTTCGTATCGCCCGCGTAGATAGAAACCGCTGTTTGCATTGTCCGGGCAGTTCACTTCGAAGTGCAGCTTGAAATCTTCAAATTTGCGCGTCGTCTTTATATTCGCGCCGCGCGCCTCGTTTACAAGGTCGCCGTCTTTCACCACCCAACGGCTTTTGGCATGACCGATCGGCTCCCAGCCATCCAGATTCTTGCCATTGAAGATCGCCTCGGGCGCGGACCATGCCTTCGGCTCAGGATGGTTCAGCTCCGGGGCGCGCACGCCCGTTAGCTCAGTCGTGTGGTCCCCAACCTTCTGCTCGCCTGTCAGCTTGTCGCCGGAGGCGTTGAGTTCCCAGGTCATCGCCGGGTGTCGTCCGGAGGCGGGTGATGCCGTAAACGTGAGGTGCGAACCGTTGGCATGAAAGTCTTTGATCTCGTAGACGTGGCCACCAGTGGGCTGAAACCAGATATCCAGGTTGCCGTCCTTTTCGGTTACGCCCAGCCAGTTGGCGCCCACGCCGGAAGCCGTGTGGATGTCGAAATCCCATCGCCCTACGAAGGGGCTGCCATTATCCGCGGGCAGTGCGGGAACTGCCAGTACGCCGGCAAGAATGAAGCCGGTTAAAAGAAGTCGCATGCTGGCAGTGTATAACTCGAAGGTCTGGAGATCTCAAAATCGCAGACAGAATTGAGACACTAAAACCGTGAAATACATCGCAGGCTTACTGGTTTTTAGCGGATTGGCTTGGGCGGCATCGTCCCAAGTAGATATTTACAGCGTGAAGGATCTGCGAAACATGACAGATAAACTCGCGCAGAAAGGGAAACCATTCGCGAGCCAGGATATTGCCCGCTACGGGAATCACTACACCATGCTGGCGTATCGCGAAGCGACCGGCTCCTCAGAGCTGCATGAGCACGAAGCCGATATTTTCGTCGTAGAGAGCGGCGCGGCCACCATCGTCACCGGCGGCAAAATAGTGAATCCGAAAACGCAGAAGCCGGGCGAGATCAGGGGAACGTCGATCGATGGTGGGGAGCGGCACACGCTCGCGGCCGGAGATATTGTGCACATCCCAGCCGGCACGCCGCACCAGCTTCTGATCGAAAAAGGAAAGCCGTTCGCGTATTTCGTTGTCAAGGTTACCGGCCAGTAGATGGCGGTTGCGTGGCTGTTAACCGTTCTCGCTTGGGCGGGCATAGCCGCGGGCATTTTAATCGGTGAACCGCGCAGGCTCTCGGCGCATCTCGCTGCAGCCGGGGGAGGGTTACTCTTCGGAATTTCATTGTTCTGGATTGTTCCGGATATGGCCGAAGTGTCGGGCATGGGAGCGGCCGTAGTGCTGGTATTTGCCGCTTGCGGCGGAGTGTTGCTACTGGATCGAATTCTGTTGCACACCGGCCATTCGCCAAGGCACGGGATATTGGGACCACTCCTGGCCGCGACCGCAATTCACAGCTTCGTGGACGGATGGAGCCTGCGGGCCTTGGGCTCGCAACCGCTGGCGAATGTTGCAGTGCCGTTGGGATTGGCTCTGCATAAGGTTCCGGAAGGGCTGGCCTTGGGCTGGGTCACCAGGCGGTCGATTACGAACACATCGCGAGCATGGATTGCGTGTTGCGCCGTGGAAGCGCTGACGCTGGTAGGAGCGGCCGTCGAACCGCGTGCAAACGAATCCGGGAGTGCACTGTTCGGCCCGTGGTGGACGGTTGCGGTGCTGGCCATCATAGCCGGAAGTTTTTTGTTTCTCGGACTGCACGCCGTACTGCCAAATTGGAAAAAGGCCGGAGTGGTGACGACGTTCCTGGGAACGCTCTTCGTGGTGGGCCTGGTGGGGACGTTGAAGTAGCGTTGTTGCATTGCCACGGCCCTGTTCATATTGCTTGGAAATGATTCCACAGCGCGGCATTTCGGCATCCAGAGCCTGCCCGACACCTTCCTCATTGATCGAAAAGGTAGAGTCGCGGCAATTTATAAGGACTGGTGGATAAGGACAACGTGGAGGCTAACATTAAGGCGCTACTCGCGAAACGCTAGTTGGCCCGCTTTAAGCAGAGGCGATACACTTCAAAGAGACCTGTGCCAGAGCCAGCGAACCGCTCCGATCGCGCTCCCGACCTCGTCGTGGTCCTTGAGACAAACAACCGTATTCAACTCGCGATGGCAAAGGGATTATTGGAGGACGCCGAAATTCCCATCTTTGTCCAGGGCCAAATTGCCACGCTGGTTCAGGATGTAGATGGATTCCTTCACAAATGGATCCGGCTGCAAGTGCCGCGCGATTGCGAAGAAGAAGCACGGGATCTTCTGGAGCCGCTTCTCGAAAAATAGTTTGCCGCGCTAAGCCGCCGTCCGGATTTCACGGCTTCATGCTTCCGGCATTCCTGGGAACCCTTCGTGGTGGGGACGATAGAGCAGCGTGTAGAATCGCTAGGGTACTGCAATGTCCATCAAGTCCTCAGCAGAATTTGAAGCTTTGAGTCAAATCGGTCAAATTGTCTGTAGCACTTTGGGCAAAATGATGTCAGCAGTTAGGGCCGGTATCTTTAACGCTGAAACGGTTTCTTCGGCCAATGCTAACGAACTCACTGTGACAGGCTACTAATTTGGGCGCCTGCTTGCGGGGCAGGAAGGATTCCTGCGCGACCGTTGGCTACCGTCGCCCGCTAAGGAGCCGAAACAGGCCGATTCAGGCCTATCTGCCGTGTTGAAGCATTGAAACAAACATTCACGGGATTGGCTCCTGCCAGTTGAGCGCGTAAACTTCCTGCGTGCCGGTATCGCGCAATATCAGCGGAGAATCATCGGGCGTAAGGCCGAACCAGTAACCGCCGGAAGCTCCGGTGCGCTTTATATCTTTGAGACTGACTACTTGTTCCACCTCATGATCGTTGAGGCGGACACGCATCAGGGTATGTTCTGTTCCACCCCGCTCGAAGTATACGTGTCGCCCATCTCTTGACCAATTCGCCCAGTTCAGCGGGCCCTTTGCTAACTCCGTCCACGTTTGTGTCTTGAGGTCGAAGAGCATGAGTGCGCGATGATCCGCGCGCCGGGCTGTAAGGTAGCGGCCGTCGGGCGACCAAGCGGCCAGTAAGAGTCCTTCCGATCCGGGCACTGGTCCGATTCGGCGTGTTCTCAAATTCAGAATCTCGATGGCACGCGGCACAGTTTCGACCCACAGAGCGTAGCTGAAAACGATAGAGTTTCCGTCGGGAGACCAATTGGGGCGGAGTCGATTGTGTCCCTTCAGCAACTCTTCGGGCATACCGCCCTCGGCAGATGTCAGGTAAATGCCGTCAAAGAGACCTCCTGTCCCGCCCTGAAACAAAATTCGCTGGTTATCCGGGGACCAGTAGGGCGATAAAGCTCGCAACGGATGAACAGTGAGTTGGAGGCGCTCGCTGCCGTCGATTCTACTCCGCCACAAATCACCTTCGGGAAAGGAAATATACGATATCCATTGCCCGTCGGGCGAAAAATCGAAATTGTCCGCCGAGATCCCCGAGAGATAGGGCGCCCACTGGCGCGATTTCGAATCGTAGCGCACCAACTCGCCGCGCAGTTGTTGACCAATGACGTAGAGTTTCTTCCCGTCCGGGCTGGGGATGGGCGTTAGCGAATTTAATTGACCCGCAGTTAGCTGCACCGGTTCCGTAGCAGGCTTCCGAACCAGCCCAAGCAGGCCACCTCGCTCGCGAGTGGCCCAGATGTCCGTCCTGCCATTGCGAGCAGCCTGGAAAACGAAATACTTGCCATCAGGCGTCCAATTGCCGCAACATTCTGTGGCTGGCCGGTTAGGACGCAAGGCATGAAGGCCTGTTCCATCCGCTGAAACCTCCCAGATCGCAAGCTCGCCGGTTCTATCGATGACATTACCCAAAGTCATTCGCAACCGGCTCCCATCGGGCGACCAACGCAGCCAGAATGCTGTTCGAGGAAGGGTCGTAAGCTTTCTGGCCCCACTTCCATCTGTATTTGCCCGATACAGATCCTGACCCGTGATATATGCGATCTCGCGCCCGTCAGGGGACCAGGCAGCACCGGTTGTCAACACATTCCCCACGCGCCGTGGCGTCCCCGCCGGCACAGGCACAACCCAAAGCGGCCATCTGAACGCTCCACCGGTGTAGGTGGAGGCTACCAAGAGTTCGGACCGGCTTGGTGAGATGTCCAGGACTTCGGGCCCCGTGAAAGGGACCGGGAGCAAAGCTGTCTCACCGCCGGCGGTGGAAACTTGAGCAATAACGGATTCGCTGGCTGACTCCTCAGCAAAATATATGCGAGAGCCATCGGTTACTGCGGCGCCAAAGACCCCGCCTTTCCCAGCGCCATCATTAGTGATCCGTGCATAACCGGATACACGGGGCGCCGGCAGCGGGCGGGCAATCAGAAATATGAAAACCGCCACGCAAATGAGGCCGGCCATAACCCACCCAATAACGATTGCGGCTTTCGGCGAAGGACGAGATGTCCGTGAAACTTTTGCCGGGGTCGCCGAAGACCATTCCAGTTCCTTCGCCACATCCGAAGCCGCTTGCCAGCGTTGTTCGGGATCCGGGTCCAGGCAGCGCTCGATGACATGTGCAAGGTGTACGGGGAGAGTCGCGGTGCTTGCTTCGCGATCACCGGTAGCCATCTCGCGGAGCACCAGCCCAAACGCATAGATATCCGTGCGCGCATCGCATTCCTTGCCCTCGCGCTGCTCGGGAGCCATGTAGGCCGGTGTGCCCACAACCATATGGCTCGTTGTGAGGCTTTCGTCCCGCGACGATTTTGCAAGTCCGAAATCGAGGATCTTTACGCCCGATTTGGCGAGCATGATATTCGCGGGTTTCAGATCCCGATGAACGATGCCTTTGGCGTGCGCCGCGGCAAGGGCAGCTGCAATTTGTGAGCTGTAGCGAATAGTCTGTTCAATGGAAAGTTTTCCCCGCTTCAACCGTGCCAGCAGCGTTTCGCCCTCCACCAGCTCCATGACGAGGTATCCCGGCCCTACATCGTAGAGGTTGCAGATATTCGGATGATTGAGTGATGATATGGCGCGCGCTTCACGATGAAAACGATCGCTGAACTGTTCGCGGCAGATCTTAACGGCAACAGCACGGTCGAGCCGGGTATCCCTGGCGCGAAAGACATCGCCCATGCCGCCGGCTCCCAGCGGTGCCTCGATGCGATAGGGCCCCAACTGTAAGCCAACGACGAATTGCGTAACCGTGGAAGACTCGAAAATCTCTCCGGCAGGCCGATCTAGAATCTTGCCATCGGAATCTTGCTCCAGTAGACGCTCTACCTCGCGGCGCAGGTCCGGAGCAACGCCGGCCAGGACCCCGGG
>DATIMA010000202.1:0-14561 GCA_035475915.1 Bryobacteraceae bacterium | reverse complement strand
ATAAGTCGGCCTCTTCGCCTACGGCTGCTATCAACATACGCCAGTGAGCGAGGCTTCGGCAGCGCAGCGAAGAAGCTTCGCGAACGCTCTCCATTTTCATGCGCTGTTGTGGCGCTTCAAAAGCGTCATGAGTCATTCGTAACGTCCCATCTTCGCTTTCGAAAAAAATTACGCGAGCTGCGGATATGCGACGAGTACCGTCCGCTTCAGCGACTCACGGCATTTCGCCTTGACGCGTGTAGAGTCTACGCGAAGTTATGAAGGTGCCGATTCCCGACTTAGCACCGGTTCGGAAGTTTGTCACCCTCGAACTTAGGATCGTCGGCGCGACGGAGCAATTCAAAGATTGACGCAAGGACCTGAAGGCAGAACAGAATTGAAAAAATGATCAACATAGTTCTAGTTTTTGCGATCGGGGTGCGAACAGACTGGGAGAGCTGCGGGTGAATGGAGAGGCGAGCGTAACAACTTTTCGGAGATGTGTATTCGCCTCTCCCGTGATTATGCGTTGAATATATTGTGTTGAAACAGTAACAAGCCTCTCGCCAATTCATCTACCAAAGGAATGATGGCCCGCTGATTCATATCGCAGCTTCTGGATCGGATGCAGAGCGACTACGAATATGCTTGCAATCGCTCCTTCACCTACGGCCCTGTCCAAAGAACTCGAAGTGCTTTCCACGTTTGCATAAGCGGTTCCGGCTGGCATTGTAAATTTGTTAAGAAAGAGGCACTCTTGTCGGCCGTCAACGTGAAGGGAAGCACAGGTAGACGCGTATTTTGCGCCGAGCATCTTAACGCTGGCCCGGGTCATACCGGCTGTCGCGGCACGTGGCGATTAGACCCCTCGAGCCGCTGTTCCCGTACAGAGCAAGCTAGGGCATCAATCGCGGATTCCAGCGTCGGCGAAAACCGGGTTGGATCTGCCAATTTGGACAACACTTCTGTTTGCAGCAAGTGGCGGTATTGATCCCGCGGTGATGAAGATCGCGGCCCGTCAGCGTCGGCAAATCGAAGACGTAGTAGCGGATCGGAACCTGCGATGAACCGTAGTTCTGAAGCCTGTTGAATGATGGGCGGCCATTAATCGAAGGCGATCACCTCGCCGTCGATGATGGTTTCCTCCGGCAACTTCTTGAGTGCGTCGGCAATGGAACGATACCGGGTGGTAAAGTCCTTGTCGTTCCGCGACCGCAGCAGAAGTGTGGCAGCCGTTTTGATTGCCAGTTGATCGGCGGCAATTAAACCCCCCGCCTGGTGAGGCAATACGCTATGGACCGACTATTAAAGCCGGTGCGAGAGTCCGGCAAGCAAGGGCGGCGAAGGACGACGATCAATACGCCACTGCGAAAGAGCATCACGGTGCAGACCTTCAACGATTGGAACAATCCGCCTCCGGGTTACTTCGAAATGGATATGGTCGCGCACTGCGGGAAGTCAGTCGCCGGAAGTCATGTGCATAGCCTGGTGCTCACCGATATCGCTTCCGGTTGGACGGAGGCCGCGGCGATGGTGGTCCGCGAGCAAAGCTTAATTACCATCACGGTGGAAGAAGTTCGGACGGCCCTGCCATTCCAGATGATGGGCCTGGACGTGGATAACGATAGCGCGTTTATAAACCAGACGGTCGTGGATTATTGCAAAGAACGCGGCCTTGAGTTGACAAGATCCCGTGCCTATAAGAAAAACGATCAGGCCTGGATTGAACAGAAGAATGGCGCGGTAGTGAGGCGGTTAGTAGGTTACGGACGGCTGGAAGGTGCAAAGGCCGCCGCGGCCTTGGGCAAATTACATGAGATGGCACGCTTGTACGTAAACTTCTTTCAGCCGTCGTTCAAGTTGAAGTCCAAAACACGTCTCGGCGCCAAGGTGAGCAAGAAATACGAAAAGCCGGCAACACCATACGAACGGCTCCTCGCCGACGATCGGGTGACAAGCCTGTGCAAAGACACGCTGCGCGAGATCTTTGCTGATCTCGATCCAGTACGTCTCCTGAGCGAAATCCGCGAAGCTCAGCGAAACCTGACTCAACTGGAGATTGGCGGTGGAGCTGCGACGTCGCCGGAAGCGGCGCAAGATCTAGACCGTTTCGTAAAGAGTCTCTCAACCGCTTGGCGGGAAGGCGAGGTACGCCCTACGCACAGCAAAACCGCCGACGGACCGCGAGCTTGGCGCACGCGTGCTGATCCATTCGAGGACACCTGGACGTTAGTCGAAGAGTGGCTCAACCAAAAGCCAGATGCAACAGCAAAAGAACTCTTTCACTGTTTGCAGGAATAGGCACCCGGCAAGTTTGCCGCTGGGCAACTGCGGACCCTGCAACGCCGAGTCAAACAATGGCGCACCGAGATCGCTCGGCGGCTCGTGCTTGGTTCCGGCCTCGAAATTGCGGGACGACCTGATATAGCGACCGAACAGCAAGAGGAAGAGATCGCCTTGTGAAAGACAAATGCGTTTACAGGGCGTCGTGAACTCAGAATCGGAGTGATCGGTCCTCATACATGCATGAGCTGTGTTGCAGGACAATGCAGGCCGGCGTTATAGTAACCCCGAATGCGATTCGAAAAGATTTGCGTCAAACAATGTAAGGCAACGAAAGAAATCAGGAGGCGCTTCGGCGCCAAGAGCGCGCTGGACTACCTGATTGGGGAGAAACTGGTGATGTTTGTAGAGGAGGCCGAGCGCCGGCCCGAGTTCGCGAAGGAACTACCGCGATTTCTTGCGTCCATCTGGCGGGTGTTCAATCAGTATGAGCTTGCCGGCTACGTCGCGAGTCAGAAACCGGCGGCTCGAAAGCAATTGCGTCGGTTGCTTTACATGAACTAAGCCTATTCCAAATCGGGCAGTGCCTCCGGAGGAATCAACAGGCGAATCGACCGACCCTTTCCCGGAACCCGTTCGATCAATCCATCGGCTTCCAACATGAGCACCATTTGGTGCACCGATGGTGGGGATACTCCGAAATACTTCTGCATATCGGATTCGGCTGGGGCGACTCCGTGAATCTTTGTGTAGTAAAAGATAAAGGCTAAGTACTGTCCCTGTTTCGCGGTGAAGGCATTCTTCGTCATTGCTGCCTGATTGTACGCGACCGCCTGCAAACTGTCAGCGCACCTTGGCCAACGCGAAAGCACAAACCGACTTTCACGATCGGCCTGTCCATTTCCTCAGACGCAGGGCGCGCGCGGCAGCTTCTACACATATTTGCGATTCGACCAACCGCAACCCAAAGGCTATGGAAGTGACGGCCCGTGGAAAGCCTGGAAAACCAAAAGCAGGTTTTCCACTCTTCCCACCGTCCTTGGAAATCGCTGCGCGATTCCCACATTCCCACAGCCGCGACGGGCCATGGAAAAGTGGAAAGCCAACACCAGGCCTTCCACTTTCCCACAGCGCTACGATTTCCTTCTCAAACCCAATCACAAACCATACCTGTCGAAGGAACTTCGCTGCTCCTTCAGGCTCATTCATTGAACTGGAAAGTGCCAGAATCGGCCAATCCCCTAATCAACGACAGCTACCACTTCGGTAACATTTCTTGTTGAGGCAATACGCCGGGAAAAGTAGTTGGCGTCGAGCAGCCAGCGCCCGATAGCCATTGAATTTAACTCGTATTCCCATTCATCACCTTCTGGTAAAGATGAAGCCGCCAGGCAAAGCATCGGCTCGACAAAAGGAGCTTTGGACGGCGACGGCCTTCTTTCATCGCTCATTTTGATAAGCTTGCGCGCAGCGGTCGATCTTGTTTTGTCATTCACCTTGCCTCGCCTAGGTTCGCAACTGCCGCGCCCTTATATCTTTGGCACAACGAAGTGTTGCCTCTGCCGCCAGGCTGGAGAGCACGAGAAGGAATGTCCTAAGTTCGTCAACGCGTCCTTCGTCTGGCGACGAAAGGAGGCAACATGCAAGTAGTGTATCGCCGCTGCTGGGGACTGGATGTGCATAAGGACAGCGTCGTGGCAACTGTTTTGGTGTTCCCGGACAAGGGGGAGCGCGAGGTAAGAACGCAGCAGTTCGGCACGCACTGGAAAGAGCTGCAACGGCTGGCGCAGTGGCTGCAGTTCAAAGGTGGAGAAGGTCGCGATGGAGTCTACGGGCGTGTGTTGGAAGCCGGTGTGGAATGTGCTCGAAGGGAGCTTGTCGCTGGTGCTGGCCAACCCATATCAGGTCAAGAACATTCCGAGCCGGAAGACGGACCGCAACGATAGCGAGTGGCTGGCCGAGTTGTTGGCGCCCGGGTTGATCAAAGCCAGTTACGTGCCGCCACCGCAGATTCGCGACCTTCGTGAGCTGACGCGCTATCGCGTGAAACTCACCGGAGAATACAATCGCATTCACAACCGCATCCACAAGGTGCTCGAAGATGCCAACATTAAGCTCGACACGTGCTGAGCGATGTGCTGGGCACAAGCGGCCGGGCCATGGTGCGCGGCATCATTGACGGGCGCACAGATCCGGGTTGGTTGGCCGATTACGCCAAAGGCTCTCTGCGAGGCAAGCGTGAGGAGTTGGAACTGGTGCTGCGCGGCAGTATCCGCGAGCACCATCGCTTTCCACTCGGCGAATTGATGGCGAATCTGGATTTTATTGCCGGCAAGATTGTGCGTGTGGAGGCTGAGATTGCCCGGGCATGGAGCCATACGTTGACCAGATCACCCGCTTGTGCAGCATTCCGGGTGTGGATGTGCTCACGGCCTGAACGCTGCTTTCTGAACTCGGACCGGATATGAGTGTGTTTCCGAGCGCAGCGCATGCGGCGAGTTGGGCCGGACTGTGCCCCGGCAGTCGCGAGAGCGCGGGCAAGCGCCTGAGTAACCGGACCAACAAGCGCAACCGTTGGCTGCGCCGCGCGCTGTGCCAGTCGGCTTGGGGCGTCACCCGCAAGAAGGATTGCTATCTGCAGGCTCATTTTCTGCGCCGCGCTGCCAAGGGCGATATTGAGAAGGCCATTTTGGCCACCGCTCATCCGCTGCTCATGATCGCCTATCACCTGCTTCGCGACTGCGGAGTGTGCCGCGATTTGCGGGGCAGCTACTACGACTCACTGCATCCGCTTCGGACTCAGAATCGCCTCATCCGATGGCTCGAACGTCTCGGGCTCCAGGTAATCGTCCGGCCTACCCAGCCTGCCCCGGAACTCGCTACCGCGCCATCCGGCCACAAACGCCGCCGCGGCAGACCTTGCAAGTGTCTCGAAAGGCGAATTGACTGCAAACACATGCACTTATAAATCCGCGCTTTCGAAGGAACCCGGGAGGATGTCCGCCGCCAAGTAATCATTTTCGGTTCCGACACATATCAGCGATTCTGAATCCGTCCGGTAGTTATTCAATGCGACATCCGAACCATTTGGCCGACTGGACCTGCTCTTCAACGATGCACGCATCAAAGGGGCCAGGAGTTCCGCTCGACGAGCGTACCGACGATGATTGGCTCGCGATCGTTAACGTCAGCCTGAATGATGCATTCGTTTGCGCCCGCGAAGCAGTTCGTATGATGAAGCAGCAGGACCCGCACGGCGGCAGGATCGTCAATAACGGATGGATTTCTGCACTCGTGCCGCGCCCGAACTCAGGAGCCACTGAAAAAGATTCCCATCTGGCGTAATTGCACGTCTCAGAAAAATCCGTTGGCCCATTTCTTCGCCTCGGCTCAAAGGACTAGTCAGTCGATCAAGAGAGCATGAAAGATTATTCCAAAAATACAAGAATCGAATTGACGATCAATGGATGGCTTTATATTGCTCAGTTAGCGCTGAGAGACTCCCAGCAGACCTCAGATCCAAAGAGGTCTGCTGACCTTAGGCGTAAAGTAAAGAACAGTATTCAAATGGCGCTCGCCCGCTGTTAACCCCGACTTTCGGGAACCAATACGGCGACCTTGGAGCAAATTTGGATTCGCTTTCCACGTATGACGACGCCGTCAATTCTTCGAGGCGCTGCACGCGCAAGCCCGCCAGACCGGACAACATGGCGAGGTACTCACGAATCGGGGCCTTGAGGCTGCAGCGGCTTTCAACAGTCGAGCTTCTGTCCGCGCGGTATCGTGAACCTGCGCGACAAGCCGGGGTTCACTGTTCCCGGATTTGCTTAGGTTCTGTTGCGATGACTCTGGCATTCCTCTGTATCGCCTGATATCGCCAGAAACACAGACCCGTTCCCCATATGTTTTTCTTCAGGGGTTCCGAACTTCGATTTATCCTCGCCCCGATCACCACCTTGGAGATCTGATTCGAATACGGCTGCTCCAAGTTCATAAACGTGGCTGCCCCTTACGGCGTTTGCATGTAGCGGGTGCTTTGCAACTGCTCCGCAAACAGCAGTATGTTCGCCTATATGCTGGTTCAGACGGCGACAGCTTTTGGTCGGTTTGGCCGAACGGGGCCAGTAACCTGAATTACAAGAATGAATAAAGTGCTTTTCGCGCGTATCTGCGGTGCTGCAAATGGCAAGCAAGAGTTTATCACCCAGGCAGCCTGTCCCCATAGAGATCCGGTACGGCAGTACTCATGGGTCGGGGATTAGACATCGAACGATAGGATCATCCCCGGCTGAAATCAACTTAGGCCGGACTTAACAAACCTTGGTGCATTCGACAAGAATTAAGATTCAAACGACCGAGGACGACAATTACCGAGAATTTTAATGCGGGTTTCCCTGAAGATTACCTGGCCGATATTATTTGCGCTCCTTACGATTGCCTGTATTGGTCAGGTACGTCGAGGCGATGATCACAAGGATCAGATTACCGCACCACGTTTGCAGGCCATCCAGGACGACAAGAATCCAGCCAAGGAGCAAGCGCATAACATCGTTACCCAATTGCAATTCACTCTTGTCCAAAACGGCTTTTGAGTTGAGACATTCGCTTGATGAGCCCAAGCATCCATTGCCTGCCCCGCGAATTCGCTACCGTTATCGGTGGTAATGGATTCCGGTACACCACGCAGGGCGGCGAGACGCTCCATGTGCCCCACTACTTTTTCGCCTGTCTGGGAGCGATCCGCATAGATACACAAGCACTCCCGCGTGTACTGATCGACTACCGTCAGGATGCGGAACCAACGACCGTCCGCCAATCGATCGCTCACAAAATCCATACTCCAGCGCTGATTCGGCCGCGACGGCTCCGGCAGTGGGACGCGCGTGTGCGCGGCTCGTTTCCTTCGCTTCTTCATTCGCACTTGCAACCTTCTTCGCGATACAAGCGGTAGACTCGCTTGGTATTCACCCTCCAACCTTCCCGTCGCAGCAGCACGGTTAATCGCCGATATCCGTACCGCACTCTGCTCCCGGCCAGCTCCCGTATCCGCATGCGCAGCTCTTTTTGCGGATCCCGCCGGCTCCGGTATCGATTGATCCAGCGGGTAATTCCCATCAGCCCACAAGCACGCCTTTCGCTCAATTGGTAGCCCTGCCGTACGTCACTCACCAGCTCGCGACGCGCCGCGGGCTTTAGGCCTTTTTTGAGAGCACCTCCTGCAGTATGTGCTTGTCCAGTGTTAGATCCGCTACCAGCGTCTTGAGTTTGCGGTTCTCGTCCCGCAACTGCCTCAGTTCCCGCAACTCCGTCAAACCTAGACCGGCGAAACGCCGCTTCCAGCTGTAGAACGCCTGCTGCGAGACCCCGAACTCGCGGCAAATATCGCTGACCTTTTTGCCCGCCTCGGCCTGCCGCAAAGCGTGCATAATTTGCTCTTCTGTGTGACCTTTTCTCGGCATTTCGCCCTCCTTGGCTTTCGTCCAGAGGACCACATCCGAGCGCCAGACTCAACTTATCGGCTGTCTCATTTTCGGGTTTTGGGTCACGTGATCCATCGTATTGAAGGATCTCCCGATGCCTGGAAAAACTCAGGTCTCCAGTGATGCGAATTCCATTGCTAGAATCCATCAAGTGGCCTTCGAAACCCGTACACTTGCGCCGCGCTTTCGCGCCATCGGCTTTTGCCGCTTATCGACGGAAGAGCAGGCGCAAGAGGGTCGGGCGGGGCTGCTGCGCCAGCATCAGGAAATCCGGCTGTCGGCCGAACGCTGGAATCTGGAGATCGTCCGGACAGTTGAAATCGCGGACGTGAGCGGCACACAAGTACTGGAGAGCCAGGAATTTCAGGAACTCCTTGGCTCGCTTCCAGGGGTCGATGGCGTGGTGGTCGCCGCCATTGACCGGCTGATGCGGCCCGACGACTTCTCCTGCTTCAGCATCTATGATCATTTCCTGAAGCAACGAAAACTCATTTGGACTCCTTCCTCCCGGCTGGACGTGCAGGAGGATAGCGGCTTCATGGAAGCCCTGGTCTCCGGGATGATGGCCGGTTTAGATCGACGGCGGATTTTGCGGAATACCCAAACGGCGAAGGAGGAGAATCGCAAACGCGGCCGCTGCGCCAATGCAAAAATCACGCTGCCGCAGGGCGTCGATTTTGATTTCAAAACCGGGCAATGGAGTTGGGTTGAGCCCTGGGCCACCCGGATCAAAACGGCGTTCGACATTCTCGTCACGACGAATCGGAGCGTGCTGTCGATTGCCAGGGAGCTGGGCTATGCTTCCGATCGCGCGCTGTACAACCAATTACGCAACCCGATCTGGACGGGATACCGTCTTTATACGCAGAAGCGGGGAGAGAAGCGCCCCTCGCGGAACGGCCGGCAAGCGGATCGGAAAAAGATCCGGCGCGTGGAACCGTTACAGGTGAAGCTCAATATTGAGCCGCTCGTTTCCGAAGAGCAATTCGCCCAAGCGCAAGCGATTCTCGGGCAGCGCCGAACGAGTTGGATCAGCTCGCGGTCCGAAGAAAGCCGGTTTGAAGCTTCGGGCCTGCTGTACTGCCGTTGTGGGGAACGGATGTACAGCAAAGGATCGGGCCGCTGCCGGCGGCAGAAATGGCTGGATATTTATTACTGCCGGAGCCAGCACAAAGGCGGATCGGGTTGCGGTGCACCCAAGCTGAGCCGGGAAGTTACGGATTACTCACTGAGCGCGCTCATCTCGGAGATGTTCCTGCAGCCAACGGTCTTGGCTTCCCTGATCGGGAAGGCGCTGGAGCCGCCGGAGCGGTCGCCAATTGACGAGATGGTGCCGAAAGCTGCTCTGGAACTCGAGCGGTTGAAGACAGAGAAGCAGCGATTGCTCAGTCTGACGTTGAAGGGCGTGTTTTCCGACGAGGAGGTAGCCACAGAAGCGCGGCGCATCGATGCCGAGATACGCAGTTGGAGCGTCCTGGTGAGCAAGGACCAGCAGCAAAAGGTGCTCCGGTCGGAGGCAAACGTCCGAGAGACCGCTCAACTGATTGCTTCGGTATTCGCCGAATATCAGTTCTTGAACCGAAAGGATCGCAAGCACTTCACACGGCAGTTCGTGAAGCGAATCGAAGTGGAAAATAAACATTTCACTGCACTAACGCTAGGTCTGCCCGTGGCTGATTCCAAAATTCGAACCCGCATGGACAAGGATTCATAGCGCCCACCAGCATGATGCGTGCCGGAAAGGTGAGTGTTCCGTTGCTGCGGGCAAGCGTGACGGACCCCTCTTCTAACGGTTGCCGTAGCTGTTCCAGCACGCCACGCGGGAATTCCGGCAATTCATCCAGAAACAGCACGCCCTGGTGGGCCAGGCTGACCTCTCCAGGTCGCGCGCTGCCGCTGCCGCCGCCGATGAGTCCGGCATCCGAGATAGTATGATGCGGCGATCGGAATGGCCGCGTACGAAGGATACCGATGCCCGGAGGCAAAACGCCCGCCACACCGTGAATCTGGGTCGCTTCCAGCGCCTCGCGAAAAGTGAGCTTCGGCAGAATGCCCGCGAACCGTTTGGCCAGCATGGTCTTGCCCGAACCCGGAGGCCCGATCATTAACACGTTGTGGCTTCCGGCAGCCGCCACCTCGAGCGCCCGCTTGGCCATCGTTTGCCCGCGTACGTCGCTGAAATCGGGCACTGTGGGATCATCGCCCTGCAGGTCGGGAATCGCCGCGGCTGTTGGGCTAAAGCCGGAAGGCTCGTTCAGAAACTGGACCACTTCGGCCAGGTGCTTTAGACCGAACAACCGGACGCCTTCCGCTACCGCCGCCTCGGCAGCGTTATCGAACGGCACCAGCACGTTCCGGATTCCCTTTCGTGCCGCACAGACCGCGATCGAGAGCGCACCGCGAACCGGCCGCAGGCTGCCATCCAGCGACAATTCGCCCACAATCAGGTATTCGTCCGTGCGGCTGACCGTACCCATTGCGCCCAGGATCGCGGTCGCCATCGGCAGATCGAAACCGGCGCCTTCTTTGCGCACGTTTGCCGGGGCCAGGTTGATTGTGACCGATTTGCTCGGGTAGCCGAAGCCCGAGTTCAGAAGCGCCGATTTGATCCGCTCGCGGCTTTCCCGCACCGCCGCATCCGGCATGCCCACCGTAACGAAGTCACGGTTCGTACCGGCGGGGTACATATCCACTTCGACGTCGATTACGTGCGCGTCGATGCCTTGAATAGCCGCGCTGAACGTACGGAATAAGGCCACACAGGGCTAGTAGCCCGAGCGTAGGTTCATTCTCAGGAAGGGTTTCCGGCCATCTGGTGGAAACCGGACTGGAAGGAAGTCCAGCTATGCTGGTTTCGATGCAATGGAACGGCAAAGCTCAGGGCCGCTGGCCTTATGAATGAAATCATAAAAGGCGTTCTTCAGTTCCAGGAACACGTGTATCCGAGTCAGCGCGAGCTCTTTCACCGGCTCGCAACGAAGCAGGAGCCGAAGGTGCTCTTTCTCACCTGTGCCGATTCACGGATCGATCCGACGCTGCTGACCCAATCGCCGCCGGGCCGGCTCTTTATTTGCCGCAACATCGGCAACATCGTTCCACCGCACGGGACGCCCGACGGCGGGGTCGCCACCATCATGGAATACGCGATAGACGTGCTCGGCATTGAGCATGTGATCATCTGCGGCCACTCCGATTGCGGCGCCATCAAAAGCCTGCTCGAGCCGAATCCCGATCTGAAAATGCCGACCGTCACCGCCTGGCTGCGCTACGCCGAAGTGGCCCGGCGGATTGCCGCCCTGATGCATGAAGACCAGAGTGGAGAAGAATTGCTGCGGACGGTTACCGAGCAGAACGTCATCGCGCAACTCAACAATCTTCGAACTTATCCGGAAATTGCTGCCCCGGTGGCAGCGGGAAAGCTCGAATTGCACGGTTGGTGCTACGACATCGGTAAAGGCGAGGTCAATGTGTACGATGGACGCCGCAAGCGCTTCCTGCCGCTCCGGGAATGGGCGGCCGCCGTAAATCTGGCTTAGGTCGATGGTCGTTCAAAATTATCCATCCTGGTTCCGCATCTTGCGGCAGGTCGGACGGCCGCTCTGCCTTTTCTTTGTGGTTGCAGTGGTTGTCACCGAGCTTGAACGAAAGAGTCATCCGTTCAAGGCGATTCCCCTCCCCGACATTACGCTCAGTTTGATTGCGGCGGCGCTGGGCGTCCTGCTTGGCTTCCGCACGAATTCAGCATACGGCCGCTGGTGGGAAGCGCGGCAGCTTTGGGGCAGACTGGTCAACAGTTCGCGATCTCTGGCGCGGCAGGCAATTTCATTCACCGATTTCGTCGAAAGCCGGGTCGAAGCAACCCACTTTGCCCGCACGCTCATCCGCACCCAGATCGCTTATGTGCACGCTTTGCGATGCGTCCTCCGCAACCAGCAGCCTTGGGCCGAGATCGAACGCTTCGTTGATGCCGATAGCGTTACCGCTCTTAAGGCGCAGCATAACGTTCCCGCGGCGATGCTGCATCGCATGGGTCAAGACGCAGCGCAGGCCGCCCACAACGGCCTCATCTCGGAATGGCGATTGCAATCGATCGATGCCACCCTAACGGAGCTTACCGCCATACAGGGCGGATGCGAGCGGATTAAGAACACGCCGATGCCTAGGCAGTACGACCAATATCCCGAACTATTTGTGCAAATTTACTGTCTATTGCTGCCCACCGTGCTCGTGCAGGAACTGGGTTGGCTCACGCCAGCCGTAACTGCGCTGGTAAGTTTTGTTCTTCTGGTGCTGAACCGGATCGGTAAGAATCTAGAAGATCCGTTCGAAAACCAGGTCTACGATACGCCCATGACTGCGCTGTCAAGGACGATCGAGATCAGCCTGCTGCAGACCCTGGGCGAGAAATCGCTGCCTGCGGCGGTCCGGCCCGTTAAGGGCGTGCTCTGGTAATTCGACATTCGCCTATTTGAGCGCTTGACAGGGGCGCCCGGCATCGCGTACCTTATACCTAGCTAGATATGCCAAAGAGCCGGAACGATAAACTGCAGGGCACTCTGACGCTGCTCGTCCTGCAGACTCTGGAGGCGCGTGGGCCGCTGCATGGCTATGCCCTCTGCGAGCACATCCACACGGTTTCGGACGACCTATTGCAGGTGGAAGAGGGCTCACTGTATCCGGCACTGCACCGGATGGAACAAGACGGCTGGATTTTCTCGAAATGGGAGCTCACGGAAAAGGGCCGCAAAGCCAAGGTGTACACGATTACGGCGCTGGGGAAAAAGCAGTTGGCTGACGAGCAGGAGAGCTGGAACCGCTTGACACGCGGGATCACGCGCGTGCTCCGCTATTCGTAAATCGGGGAAACGATCATGCCATGGCACGTGCGTTGGCGTAATGTATTCCGGGGCGAACGTCTGAATGAAGAACTCGACCGCGAACTTGCGTTTCACCTGGCTGAGACGATCGATCGCCTGCTGGCCGAGGGAATGTCCAAAAAGGAAGCGCATCGGCAAGCACGGCGGCGCTTGGGAAATTACTCCCTACAGAAAGAAAGGACGCGAGACATGAACGTGGCGGGATGGCTGGAAGCGGCGCGAGCCGATGTTATGTATGGCCTGCGGCAGTTGAAATTAAATCCCGGATTCACGGCCGTAGCGGTTCTTTCGCTTGCCTTGGGAATCGGCGCGAATACCGCGATTTTTCAATTGCTGGATGCCATCCGGCTGCGCGGATTACCTGTGAAGGACGCATCGGAACTGGCAACCATTACCCGGGCAAGCGCCAAGGATTTCTTCACTGCCGGCTCGTACACATCAAGAGACGAAGCCTTCACGTACGCGCAGATGGAGGCGGTGCGGCAGCATAACGAAGCTTTTTCCGGGATGGTTACGTTCTGGCCGACGCGCTTTAATTTGAGCACCGGAGGCCGGTCCCGCTATGCCGAAGGCCTGTTAGTCAGTTCAAACTTTCTGGACCTTCTGGGCGTAAAGCCGATTGCCGGGCGGGGGATTTCGGCGGAAGATGACAAAGCAGCGTGCACCTCTACGACGGCCGTATTAAGTTACGGCTTCTGGCAGCGGGAGTTCGGCGGGGATCTTGGTGCAATCGGCAAAACGATCAACCTTGACGGACATCGCTTTTCCATCGGGGGGATTACGCCCTCTTCGTTCTTCGGAGTGGAGCCGGGGCAGCGCTTCGATGTCATGCTCCCGCTCTGCGCCGATAATGTTTTTGCAAAAGACGGAAAAGGCCGGGCTTCTAACAAGATTGCCTATTGGTTGACTCCGATTGCGCGGCTCAAGCCAGGTTGGTCGGTGGAGCGGGCTTCGGCGTATCTAAGCAACATATCGCCCGCGATTTTCCGCGAAACAATGCCGTCCGAATACAGGCCCGGAGAAGCCAAATCGTACCTGAAGAACCGATTCAAAGTGGTTTCCGCCAGCGCGGGAGTGTCTTCCTTGCGGCGGGAATACGAGAATCCGCTTTGGATTCTGATGGCGCTTACCGGCTGCGTGCTTTTGATTGCATGCGCGAACCTGGCGAATCTCTTGCTGGCGCGGGCGAGTGCGCGCGAACGGGAGATGGCTGTACGTAAGGCGGTGGGAGCTTCGCGACGGCGCTTGATCGTGCAGCTTCTCTCCGAGAGCCTGCTGCTCGCGGTAGCAGGCGCAGTGCTCGGGTTGTGTATCGCCCAGGCTTTGAGCCGCACGCTGGTTGCGTTCTTGAACACGGCTGATAGCTCAGTGGCGGTGCCGTTGAACATGAACTGGCACGCGTTCGGGTTTCTGGCCGGTTTGGCGGCCTTAACATGTATTCTCTTTGGCTTGGCTCCGGCAATTCGGGCCAGCGGCGGCGAGGCAGCGGCGGCCATGCACGGCGGCCGAAACTCTATTGCCACACGCGAACGCAACGCTTTGCGGCGGGCCTTGGTCGTATCGCAAATCGCGCTCTCTCTGGTCCTGCTGGTCGCGGCATTGCTATTCACCAGAAGCCTCCAGAAGCTGCTTGCAAGCAATTTGGGATTCGATTCGCATAATGTGCTCGTCGCAGGTGTTACGGCAAACGTGCCGGGTTTGGAGAACCCGCGGAAACGGAATGTGTTGCGGCGCGAACTTGAGACGCGTATCGCTTCGTCCAGCAGCGTGGTCTCCGCGGCTCCGGTTCTCTTTACTCCGTTCAGCCACTACGGATGGAACGGGATCGCGCATCCCGATAACGATTCCGCTCCGACGGGAGGCAAAGAAGTTTGGTTCGATCGCGCGGGGCCGCGATATTTCTCAACCATGGACACGCCGTTGCTAGCGGGGCGGGATTTTA
>DATIMA010000201.1:0-32138 GCA_035475915.1 Bryobacteraceae bacterium | reverse complement strand
GGTCAGGTTTTTAGGTTTGACCTTTATATAAAAGAGCCCGTTATCGAAGCTGTGGGAATGTGGGAATCCGCTGTTGTTGCGGATTTCCAAGGACGGTGGGAAGGGTGGAAAACCTGTTCTTGGTTTTCCAGGCTTTCCGTCCGCCATTTCCACAGCTAACTGGCTGAGTCCGGCGATTTTGGTCCTTTCTTGTGTTTGTTGATGGTTCGGCGAAACCGGTACGATTCGGTGCCGGTCTCCAGAATGTGAGCCCGGTCCGTGATTCGGTCCAGCAACGCCTTGCAGAGGCGGGCGTTCGGAATCACCTGCGTCCACTCCGAAAACGGCAAGTTGGTGGTTACAATCACAGCCGCTTTTTCGGCACGTTCGGCAACCACCTGAAACAAGAACTCGGCACCGACTTCTGCCAGTGGCACGTAACCCACCTCATCAATGGCGATGAGATCATAGCGGCTCCAGCGAGCCATAACACGCCGTAGCTGAAGCTGATGTTTGGCTTCGACCAGTTCATTCACCAACGCGGCGGCCGTCGTAAAACGAACACGCCGTTTTTGCCGGCACGCTGCCACACAGAGACCGCTCAGAAGATGCGTTTTCCCGGTTCCGCATTCGCCGATAAACAAAATTGGTTCGGCACGATCGATATAGCCGCCTTCGGCAAGCTCCATCATCTTCACCGCCGAAACCATCGGTGACTGCGTGTAATCAAACTCTTCCAGCGTCTTCACCCGAGGCAGATGGGCCTCCTTGATTCGCCGATCGATCGTATTCCGCTCTCGTTCTTCGATCTCAGCGGCCAGCAAGGCCTCGAGATAGCCGATATGGCTCTTCTTCTCACGTACGGCTTGTTCGGCTACGGCGCTGAATTGCGAGGCGATCATCGGCATCCGCAACGACTTGCAGTGTTGTTTGATGGCGGCTTCCTGTAGTTGGGCCAGCTGTTGGCTCATTGCGCACCTCCTTGCGCCAGCAACTGGTCATAGTCATTCATCACTGGAAGCGGACGCTGATAACGATCGAGAAAACCGACATCCATCAACTCGCAGGAGATATGATTCAACTCCTGAGCATGGAGTAGATGCTGAACTGCCGCGGCATCGGTGCAACTCGTGGCGAGAGCCGTCTCAATGGCGGTTCGTAATCTGTCGCGGCCGTGCTCCTGACCGAGTTTCAGCAGCCCAATCATCTGCCTGGTACCGCTTTGCTTCCCCTGCTTTTGCACCAACGCTTCCCAGATCTGATCGAAGCTGGCCGGCCAAAGTCCCGCACGCCGCTCCTGCTCCAGCGGCCGCGAGCCGGCCAGTGCACCTGGCTTGCGGTACAGCACGTCCAGGTAATGTTCCAGATCGAGAATTTGCTGTTGCCGGCGATAACAGCGCTCATGCCGAGCGACGCAGCGGCCGTCATGCCAGAACTCCACGATGCTGGCGTGAATCTTAGCTTGCACCTGTGTTCCTGAAGGCAGCGGCACGGAGTAGGCGTTGGTAAGAACCTTGGCGCAACCGAGACTATTGACACTAGGAAAACTGGTGTGGGCCAGGTCGGCGCCTTCCGCTGCAAGCGGCAACAGATGTTCCCGCTCGAGGAGCAACGCAACTCCGACGCTCTGTTCGCACCCGGCTATTGTTCGCTGTTCATCCTGCTGGCAGGCGGCTAACAACTGCCGGTTCAGCTCCGCAATATCGACCGCCTGCGGAATCGGCACCCAATGATTGCGCCGAAAATATCCCGCTTCTCCTTCCACACCGCCTTTCTCCTGGGGCTCATTCGGTGTACAAAATTCCGCCTCAAACCGCCAGTGGGAACGGAATGCCACAAAACGGGCCGTCTCCTCGCGCCGCGCTCCGCGCAATACTTTCTTCACCGCCGAGGTCAGATTGTCGTACCGAAGCTTCTTAAATACGCCCGTGAAATAAGCAAACGCCCGTTCATGCGCTTCCAGAAAAGCCTGCTG
Organism: Bryobacteraceae bacterium; assembly: GCA_035475915.1. Lineage (GTDB taxonomy): Bacteria > Acidobacteriota > Terriglobia > Bryobacterales > Bryobacteraceae > Bog-105. The sequence continues at coordinate 30,184 of DATIMA010000201.1, read as the reverse complement.
GGTCGCATGTAAAAAGCTGCAATGAAAGGCGGCACCACTGGCCATGCTGCGCATGGCGAACACCTGCAGTTTGGTTCTCTCTCCGCTCAGATCGGCGTACGCTTCGTACCAATCCACTTGCGCTTCTACGCCCCAGTCATAGCTCTGAGGAATGAACGTCTCTTGATTAATGAGGCCCATCGCAAGCTTCCGGTCATGCACGTATTGCCGAATGGTTCGCTCACATACCCGGCATTGTGGCAGTTCGCACCCTATCCGTTCCCAAATCCGATGCGCCGTATGCCGCTGTTTTCGCGGCGCTTTCTTGTCTGCTTCCAGAATCCGATCCACGAACTCCATTGCCGCCGCTATTTTCCAATGTGGCCGGTTCGTCTTCTTGCGTCGTTTCGGGATCGCACTGCCCACCGCCTCACGCACCATACGACGATGAACCTTCAGCTTCCTTGCGACTCCGGCGATCGTCCCGATGCCGAACTCATATTCCCTGCGGATCTGTTCAAACAGTTCCACCTTTTTGCTCCAATCCAACGAGCTCCTCCGACTGGGGCTCTTGCCCGATCCAGAGTAATCGTTTGTTCAGAGGGTGGGCCAAATTAAACTGCCGAAGTGGGCCACTTCAAAATACCGAAATCACCAAGAAGCCAAAAACGAGGCTTGCATGGCAGACATCCCTCGCACTCTCGGCGATGAACTGAATCTATCTCCAGTCGGTCATCCCAAATCAATCCACATGAGCAAGAAGTCGCCGTTTTGGTGAAAATTGCCAGTCCGTGATTAGGACCGTTTAAGTCCCTCTTCAACCGCTAGTGTCCGGTTTGCGCGTCAGCGTGCCGGTGCCGATGAGCGTCCGGCGGCGCGGAACAGCCTGATTAATCAAGAAGCCGCAGGGCCTCCGTGTTGACCCAACCTGTTTCTGGAAATCCGAGGCCCCACTCGGCGGCGATCACATCGCGAGCTTCATACCAATGCGGATTCGGAATCCAGTCGAGGAATTTTCGTAGACTCGCCCGGGCATCTCTCCGCGCGCGCGCTCCAACAGCGTGCCGGTCATCCCCGCATCGGGCCATGGGCCACAAACGATCGCATTGAACAGTGGCGTGTGTCCACCGAAGCCGCCGCCATCAATTGCGGCACGCGCATTGGGATCCGCGCCGCGCGCGAGTAGCCAATCGAAGATCTCGCGCTCCCGGAAATCGAGCGCGAGGTGCAGTAGTGTGGACCCGTCAATCGGCGTCCAATGCATGCCGGACTTGCCATCGTTCGCGCAGCCGCACCCCGATGGATAAATCTCACCCAGCGTAAACCTGCGCTCGAGCAACTTCGGGTCGCGCCGAAGGTGTTTCTCCAATTGCGACAGGTCCCCGCGATGAAATGCCATCATCGGTGTGTCTGGCAGGTCATAGCCGCATTGCGCGAAGAGTTCGAGAATCTCGTGCTTCCCCTGGGGATTCCTGGCGTAGGTTTCCAGCACCAGCGCCAGTGGAGCGAGACGATCGCTGTGCCCATCCGTAAGGGGCGCATTCAACTCGATCAGAAGACGGACGCCGGCGGGATTCAGCGTTTCGCATGCTCCCATGATTAGACCCGGCGCCACTCGCGCCCCATGTCCATGCAGCCAGCGCGCGCACTCGATCCGCCCTTGAAGCAAAGCGCGATCGAAGGCGTGCTGGAAATCTCTCGCGCCCAGCGCTGCCATGGCCTGCACGATTTCCAACCGGCCGAGGTTGGCCGCGTGGCTCATCGGCGGTCTCCAGTCTCCGCTAATGATGGGGAGATGCAGCAGTTCGGGGCGCATTTGAATCAGCCGTACAGCGGCGTCCCGATCATTCGCGCGGATTGCAGTTTCCAATGCCTTCGCCGGTGAGTTAGCGGCTATCCGCTGCTTCAGTTCGGTCCAGTGAGCGAAACCATACTCGCGCGCTACAACGAGTTGAGCGTCGCTGAGATGAAATGGACCCGCAGCCAGGAGCGAATCGTCGCTCTTCGCGAATCTTGGATGTCGGCGGCGTATTCGTTCAAACGCCTCCCGTTCGGCATTCCGCCATTGGTTGAGAAGTTCGCGCGCCTCGCGCTTCGGAACATCGAGATGAGGTCGCTCAGGCAACCTCCGGGATACTGTGGCCATAACCTTACCTCCTGTAATGTGCCCGTTGTCCGCACCGTGTCGGGCAGGAAGTGAGGTTGAATCGCTGAGGAAAGAGATAGCCGGTGGGCTGAGCCCATTTCCGCGGACGGGATGCCTCCGGTAAGCATAAGCGTATTGTGAACTAAGTGCGGCGTTCAAATCAACACTGAGCCCCCACCGCGTCAGACAGGCGATTGTGTCCACTTGGTCGGCAAGTCGGAAACTGTAAGCCACATACGGAACGGGAAGTCCGCGGAAGTCTCGTTATGACCGTTGGCCCGGACGGCTCTTCCGAAGCTTCTGTTCGGCTAATCGAATGATTTGTATTTGAGTGCGCTGTTACGGTACCATCCGGAACCCGGCGACCCTCGCCGCCGCCGCTCGAAGCGCTGCTCACCGCACAATTGAGGCTGTCCAAGGCAGAGGCCGACGCCACTTGCGAACACCAGGGTAGTCGAGCCGACGAAGCTGTACTGCTGATACGAACGAACGTCCGGGCGGGCGAGCATCGGCTTCGAAATTCAAGGCCGGATACAATGGCACCGTTTCCAAACGCGCGTAGGTTTTGGTGGGCGAAAAGGAGAGTAAATGTCTATAAATAAAAATGGAATCGGACGGCGTTCCTTTCTCAAGACGGGCGCGGCAGCCGCAGGGCTTGGCTTATTGGCTGACCTCGAAGCGTATCCACAGAATGTCAACCGGAGTTCAAGTCCGTCGGACTTGAAAATCACAGACATGCGCATCGCTGTTCTGAGAGGACCGGGAGGCAAGGGACGCGAGAATTGGATGGGCGGACGCGGCGCCGCCAGGGTGCCGCTGCCTCCTGCGACTCCCGGCGCGGGAGCGGCATCGGGCGGCACGATCATCGTCCGAATCGATACCAATCAGGGCATTTCGGGTTACGGCCAGACGATTGGGGACGGCCCCCAGCCGAACTACGTGCTGATGCATAAGGCCCGGCTGCTCGGCGAGAATCCCTGCAGCGTTGACAAGATTTTCCGCAAGATCAAGATGCATGGCGCGTATAACCGTCAGGGAAGCGGCGTCAACGCGATTGACAACGCGCTGTGGGATCTGGCCGGCAAAGCTTATGGCGTGCCGATCTATCAAATGCTTGGCGGGAAATTTCGCGACAAGGTCCGCATGTACAGCGAGGGTGACCCGCGCTCGAACGACATCAAAGACATCGCCGCCGATTATAAGGAGAGAGTCGCCGCGGGGTTTACGATGCTCAAGTTCGACCTGAGCGTACCTCGCGTCCTCCAAGGCACGAAGGGCACGGTTTTTGCGCCGGTAGACTATAACGGGGAGCCGGGGGAAAACCCCGAGAACTACTATCAGGGATTAGAGGTCAGCGACAAGGGATGTGAACTCGTAGCCGACTACGTCGCTTCGATCAAGGAGGCCATGGGCGACGCCGCCAACGTTCCCATGGGTCACGACCATTTCGGGCACCTCACCGCGAAAAGTTGCATCAAGCTGGGTAACGCGCTGGAGACGGTCACTCCCTCGACTTTGGAAGACATGGTCCCGTGGTTCCGGGTAGAGGAGTGGAAGCTCATCACCGATTCGATCAAGGTGCCCACGTTAACCGGCGAAGACGCCTACCTGGTGGAATCGCTCGAGCCGCTTTGCCAGGCGCGTGCAGTCGATTATATCCACCCGGATCACCTTGTGATCGGCGGCTGTCTCGAATTGAAGAAGACCTCTGACATGGCGGCCAAATATTCGGTGGGGATGATGGTCCACAGCAACGCTACCCCGATCGGCTACGCGGCCGGCGCGCACGCGATAGCCGCCTGCCAAAACTTCCTCGCCATGGAATGGCACCAGCCGCAGCCAGCCTGGCACAAAGACTTATGCGACAAAGGGGACCTCGTGGTTAAGGGTTACATCCCCGTTCCGACGGGGCCAGGCCTGGGCATCAAAGTCAATGAAGAAGCGATGCGCCCCCTGTGCAGGCAGGGTGAGTTCTTCACCGATCCTACGACGTATTGGGATTCGCAGGTCGGCGGAGAGAAGGCGTACACGTAAAGGGAGGTCGTCGAGGCGAGCCTTACACCTTCCGATTCTGACTGAAGGTATATAGGCTTAATGAACCGGTTGGGCCCGGCGGACGGAATATCGCACGATTCCCGATCGCCGGGCACCTTCGCGTGCCATGCCGTGTAACTGACCACGCAAGAAAAACCTGAAACGCCACTTTACGTTTTGACCGGCTCCATTCCTCGAAGCAGTTCGGAAGGCGCGTTCACGAAGCAAGCGAAGCGATGCGCCTCATTGCAAAGCGGCCACGATGGGGTACTCCGAACTGTAAGCCACATACGGAATGTGAAGTCCGCTTGTCGTCTATAATCCACTTGAATTTGTTGTCCGCACAATCAAGCGAGAATCATTATGGCGCAATCGGAAAAGGACCGGGTCGCTCGGGAGGTTGCTGATCTACGGATAAGCTTTAACTCGGCGCTTTCAAACAAGCGAAAGTACCCTGTAGCAGAGTTCAACGCCTTTGTGCAAAGCGCACGTCGCTACATCAAGATCACCGCTACGGACCCGATGATTCACAAGAGCGTAGCGCAGGCCGTGAACGGACTGAGCGCGCGCGGTCATCTGCAGGCCTCACTGAAGCAAAGGGTTTTGCTGAAGAACGGCAGCACGTGGTTTTGGAATCGATCGGCAACGGCGCTGGTGTGGGTGCCGGGATAAATCTCGAAGCTGTTGGGGAGGCCATAGCTATCGAAGACCTCGTGAAGCTTGGCGGCATCGAAGCGGAGGCGGTCCTGGTCGCCTACGTCCATCGCAATGGCGCGGTATTGCTTAAGATGGCCGATGTATTGATCGACGAAGGCAAGCGGCGCGTTGGCAGCCCATTTGGCCAGCACGTCCGGCTGCGGCTGGCCATCCTTGGTGGTCAGGCGACCATGCAGCCGCGCTCGCGAGTTGCGCGCGCACAAAGAAGCCGAGCTTCGCCTCGTCAGCGGGTGATTTGATTCCCGCTACCGCCTTTTCAAGATCGGAGTTGCCCGGTCCTGCTTGCCGCGCCGATAAGCAGCACGGGCTCATGACGTAGATCGCACCGAACACGTTGGGGTGCTTCATGCCGATGCGTGAGGCGCCGTATCCGCCCATAGAGTGCCCAGCTAGCCCACGACTCTCACGATCGGGGATCGTGCGGTAATGCGCATCGATGTAGGCGACGACGTCATGAGAGATGAACTTCTCGAAATCCCCCGTCGTCACGGAGCTGGAGTACATCGAGCCATTGTGGATTGTCTTTGAACCGGCAGCACCACGATCATCTCGTGCGAGCCTAGTGCGAACGCGCCTTCGATCGTCTGTGGGACTTGGATCTCGTGCGTCCACTGTTCGGCGCCAATGGAGTAACCGTGCAACGCATAAACGACGGGATAGCGGCGCGTTTCGTCCTTTTCGTAGCTCGGCGGCAGGAAGACAATCGTTTCGCGGTCGACGGCGTCGCCTTCCAGGTTACCCTCAAGCGCCGTTCCGTGGATCTTGATGTGCTCTACGGTAACGGCTCTTGCGCCCGGGACAACGTCGGGAACGATCGTTTGCACCTGGGCAGAAGCTCGGCTGGCCAGTAGGATCGCGGTCGTGGTTACACACGCAAACAGCAGTTTCGTCCTTGTCATAGGGACTCTTTCTCGAATACCGGTTGAGGAGTCAATCGTGGCACTGGACCGGATGCGATTGGGATGGACTGGCTCAGCGCAGCAAAGCAGCTCAGCCTCAAGCTATTCCTCCAGCGAGATGACAGTCACTGATCTAGGCTGGACCGTCAATGATAGTTCGTCGTTCTGAAGCTTGACTGCGGTGGGCTTTGGCACAACCGCGTTCGGTACGTCGAAAGTGTTAATGCTATCCACTGCCGGTGCCGTCAGTGTTTCCGCCGTGGCCGACTTTACAGCGACGCCTGCCATGTGCGCGTCGATTATCGCGGAGTTTTCCGCGTCGAGATTCGTGATCTCAACCAACAGCTTCCCGTCCGTGCTTTTCGCGGCGATGGCGATCGAGAGCAGAATCTGTTCGTTTAGCCACGGCGATCTTGCACCGAAATCCAAAAGAGGAGGGCACTTCAATAGTACAAACAGCCAGCCTGTTCAATCAGATGCTCCAGCATTTTCCCCGGACCGAGTTCGGGGCGCTGGTCAAAAAGCACGAGGCCGAGCGGTGCGCCAAAGGCTTCGGTTGCTGGACGCAGTTGGTGTCGATGCTGTTCTGCCAACTCGCCCACGCCGACTCGCTGCGCGAGATTTGCAACGGCCTGGGCTGCTGTCTGGGCAAACTGGCCCATCTTGGGATCGGGAAAGCGCCCAACAAGTCCACCCCGTCTTATGCCAACGAACACCGGCCCGCGAAGTTGTACGAAGAGCTGTTCTATACGGCGCTGCAGCGCTTCCGGGAGGAGCAGGGACTGGGTGCCCGCAAGCGGAAGTTCCGCTTCAAAAACAAGCTGCTGTCGCTGGATTCCACCACCATTACGCTGTGCCTGCAGATGTTTCCGTGGGCCAGGTTCCGCCAGGCCAAGGGCGGTGTCAAAGCCCATGTGCTGCTGGATCACGACGATTATTTGCCGCGCTATGTGCTCATCACCGAGGCCAGACGCAGCGACGTCAAGATGGCCGGTGCCTTCACGCTCCATCCCGGCTCCATCGTCGCGATGGATCGCGGGTATAACGATTACGCGCTGTTTGGGCAGTGGACCGCCGGGGAAATCTATTTTGTTACGCGCTTGAAGGAGAATGCCGCCTTCGAGGTGCTGGAGGAGTGCGCCGTTCCGCAAAACCGGAATATCCGCTCCGACCAGTTGATCCGATTCACGGGCGGCAAAGCCCAAAGCGATTGCCCAGCCGTGCTCCGGCGCGTGGTGGTCTGGGATGCCGCCAACCAGCGCGAGATCGTGCTGCTAACCAATCTGCTGGAGTTTGGCTCCGCCACCATTGCCGCCATCTACAAGGACCGCTGGGAGGTGGAGTTGTTTTTCAAGGCCCTCAAACAGAATCTCAAGCTGAAAAGCTTCGTGGGCACCAGCGAGAACGCCTTGCGCATCCAGGTTTGGACAGCCCTGATTGCCCTGCTGCTGCTCAAATGGCTGCATCACCTCTCGCAAGCCAAATGGTCGCTGTCGAATCTGGCTTCCATGCTGCGGCTCAACCTGTTCACCTACCGCGATCTGCAGGCCTGGCTCGATAATCCATTCGGCACCCCTCCCCTGCCGCCCGTATCCGAACAACTTACTCTGGCACTGGCTTGATTTGGACAGGCTATCTTCGCATGACCAGTCAGACCTCCCTCCCAGAGTCCGAAATCCCAACTCTCAAGCCCTTTGCTTTCAGCAGACCCCGCTACAACCCTGTCCTATTTTGGACAGCAGTGAATGGAATTACAAATTGATCGCGCAAATGCCGTCTGTTGGGAGGCTATCGATGAATTACCGGGGCGTCCGCTTGTTACTGTCGCACACCTGGTAACTGCTGCGCTCCGGCATCGGCCAGACCGAATCATCATCGGCGAAGTACGTGACCACTCGGCATACGACATGCTGCAGGCCATGAATACGGGGCATAGCGGATCGATGACAACAACCCACGCCGACTCGGCGTTGCTTGCGCTGAACCGAATTGCAGATTTGGCGTTGTCCGCCCATTCCAATCTCGATCACGAATTTGTGCGTTCACAAACAGCAGACGCTTTGCATTATGTCCTGCAGGTGTGCCGCGAGCGCGATGGCAAGGTCGCTATTACGAATTACCACGCGTTTAAGCTCAGTGACCGCCTCGGAATTTCGCGCGTGGCCGGGCCTGCTCCAAGGCCGGGGCGAACCGCTCGCCACCGAAGAGGCCGAAGGCCAGATGATCCAGCGGGTCATGCCCAGTCTTATGGGCGTGAAAAACATCTTGGCGCTGAATGACGCGGCGCACCACTGCTACCGCGAGAAGCCGCCGGATGAAGACGAAGAAGGCGTAACCACTGATCTAAAAGGCGAAGACAGGGCCGAAGCGGAGCGCAACAACGAGGCAGCGCGGCTCTGGATTTCGGGCCTCGAAGCCGTAAAGCGAAAGCTCGGCATCCAGCGGGTCATCGACCTTTCGGCCACACCCTTCTTCTTGCGCGGTTCGGGCGATGCCGAAGGCACTCTGTTTCCCTGGACCATGAGCGATTTCTCACTGATGGACGCCATCGAGTGCGGAATCGTAAAACTGCCGCGCGTCCCCGTCGCCGACAACATCGCGGGTGACGAGATGCCCATCCGCTGCGTCGTTTCAGTTTCGATGTTGACCGAAGGCTGGGACGCCAACACCGTAACGCATGTTCTGAGTGTGCGCGCCTTTGGTACGCAGCTGCTGTGTGAACAGGTGACCGGACGCGCGCTGCGGCGGCAATCCTATGAATTGAACGAAGAGAATCTTTTCAATGTCGAGTACGCGGACGTGCTCGGCATCCGTTCGATTTCACGGCAAAGCCTGTGGTCGCGCCTCCCGGGGAGCCGCCCGAGACTATCCGTGTGCGAGCCGTGCGGCCCGCGCGTGATTTCTTGGCGATCCGCTTCCCTCGCGTGACCGGCTATCGCGTCGATCTGCCCAGAGATCGCCTGGAACCGCAGTTCACCGCCGATTCGGTCCTGGAGTTGACCCCCGCCTTGATCGGCCCGTTCGTCAAGCACGACGCCGGCATCATCGGCGAAGCAGTGGACCTGAACCTGGTGCATACGGGCGACCTGCGCACTTGTACCCTGCTGTTTCACCTCACCCGACGGTTGCTCTATACCCGCTGGCGCGATGCGGGCGAGGAGCCCGAAATGGCCCTGTTCCACCAATTGAAAGGCGTCGCCAAGCTCTGGCTGGACACATGCCTGGTCTGCAAAGGCGGAACGTACCCGGCCCAGTTGATGTATCAATCGCTGGCCGATATCGCCTGTGATCGCATTACCGCCGCCATCGTGCGCACCCAAATCGGTACCGAAAAGATTGAGATCATTCTCGATTCATACAACCCGGCCGACTCTACGAATTATGTCGCGTTCAATACGTCGAAAGCCCATCGCTGGGAGACCGATGCGCGTAAGTGCCACGTGAACTGGGTGATTCTCGATAGCGACTGAGAAGCGGAGTTCTGCCGTGTTGCCGAGGCGCACCCGCGCGTGAAGGTGTATGTGAACAGCCACGGGCTGAACTTCGAGTGCCCTATCTGCGCGGTTCGGAGGTGCACCGCTACCTGCCGGACTTCATCGTGCAGGTGGACGACGGCCGGACCCGCTGAACTTGGTAGTAGAGATCAAAGGCTTTCGCGGAGAAGATGTCAAGGACAAGAAGAGTTACATGGAGATACACTGGGTGCCGGGCGTGAATAACCGCGGCGGTTACGGGCGCTGGGCCTTCGCCGACTTCGGCGAAATGTTCCGCATCGAATCGGAGTTTGAAAAGCGCGTGGAATCTGAATTCAACAAGATGATCGAAGGGGCCGCCGTGTCCGGGCTGGTCGCGCAAGTACATGGCGACCCGAACAGCAAAACCCTCTGCTAAGAAGACGGTCGAAGCCTTCACGCACGAAGAAGCCAGCCGTAAGGACATCTCTACGGCCGAGTTTGAGTCGGTTGTAGCGAAAAGCGAGCAGACGCCGGTGCGCGTTGCTTACTAGCGCCGTAATCTATAAAGCCCAGAAGTGGTTTCGCACCCGAGGCGACCTCGATTACTCGGCCCTCTGGATTCTTCACGCGGCAAACGGACTCGCCCGAATTGAGGTCCTCAGCGCACGTCAACTCGTGGACCGCGAGGTGCTCCCCCAGGCCATCAAACTGAACCCGGCTTTCTTCAAACTCGTCTACACTGATCTGCTGAACAACAAAAGGGCGGCGAAAACCATACGAGGGGCACGTACAGCCATCGACAACTATCTTGCCGATCGCACTTCGGAACTCTTCGGACTCGTACTCGATTACCTTCGGGACGTAGGTGAAGCGCGTTCCGCGACCGAGATCGAGGATCACTTCCGCCGTAATTTCGGCGTTGGCGGCGGCACCGGCATTTGCGAATATCTTTCGGACCGCGATCCGAGAAAGCCATCAAAGCGGGCATAACCGCAACGCTGCTGACCGGGGATGGGCTCATGCGCGTGGAAGTCCTTAAAGGCGCATCGAAACAGGAGATGCAACGCTTCTACAAAGCGCTCTGTAGCGCCACTCATCATCTTGTATACGGCGGCATTGAGCCTGAGTACTTCATGTTCAACAATCCCGAGAGTGCCTGCTGGACCTGCGGTGGTTTGGGGGTTCATAAGATCACACATCCCGAACTGCTGGTGCCCGATCCGAAGCGTAGTATTCGCGGCGGCTGCTTTCTCAAAGACGCCTACAAATACAATCCGGATACCTGGGACGGCCGTATCGTTTACAGTCTCTCAAAGGTTCTTGGCTTCTCGCTCGACACGGCTTGGCAAGATCTGCCCGAATCTGTTCGCCACACGATTCTTTTTGGCCTGGACGGACGAAAGATCGTCACCGTACTTCCTCCGGACGCGAAAGACAAACGTGACAAACTCGAGGGTCACGAGACCGGCTTTCACGGGATTGCCCGCCGCATCGAGCGGCATTACCGGCGCTATCGCCAGAGGGGCGAGGCGAGTTCAGGCATGGAAGCCTGGCTCGATCGAGTTATGGTGGAGCGAACGTGCCCCGATTGCGAGGGCGCACGCCTGCGCGCGACACGTCTGCTTTTCACCATCGCGGACAAGACCATCCATGATGTTGGGTAATCTGCATTTCGATGAGCTCCACAATTTCCTGGGAAGTCTGAAACCCACGGGCAGGGGAAGCGATGCGGCGCGCCATATCATTAACGAGATTCGCGGACGCCTCGATCTCCTCCTCGGCATCGGCTCGACTGTCTGAATCTCAACCGCCGCTCCGGTGCGCTCTCAGGCGGCGAATCGCAGCGCATTCGCCTCTCGACCCAGATCGGGTCCGGTCTCATGGGGATGCTTTATGTGCTCGATGAGCCCAGCATCGGTCTGCATCCGAAGGACAACGCGAAAATGATCGCGACTCTGGAGAGCCTTCGCGATATCGGTAACACGGTAATTGTGGTCGAACATGACGAGGACACTATTCGCGCTGCCGATCACATCATTGAGATGGGGCCGGGAGCCGGCATCCATGGCGGTACCGTTGTCGCGCAGGGCAGCCTGAACGATATCACCTCTTGCAAAGCATCGCCCACGGGATCGCCGATTGGCCGGAACATCCGCTCGAATCCTGCGGCTTACATCGGTTTCTATGACGCGATACGCCATTTGTTCGCGCGGGCGCGCCGCTAGCTGTTGAACGCGAATATAAATCCGATCGCTTCAGTTTCAACGTGAAGGGCGGACGTTGTGAGGAATGCCAGGGCGAAGGCGTAATTAGAACGCAGCTCTACTTCATGCCCGACGTCGAAGTTACATGTGGCGATTGCAAAGGGCGACCACGCTGTCGGGAGGCGAAGCGCAACGCGTCAAGATCGCGGCAGAGCTCTCCGAGCTGCAGCGGTCGAAACACACACTTTATATCCTCGATGAACCGACCACGGGGCTTCATCTGGCCGATGTGGAGCACCTTTTGGAATGTCTGAACCGGCTTGTGGATGCAGGACACACGGTTCTCGTCATCGAGCATCATCTCGACGTGATCAAGACCGCCGATTACGTGATCGATTTGGGACCAGAAGGCGGCCACGCTGGAGGAGAGGTCGTTGCCGCAGGTCACCAGAAAGTATTGCGGCATCACGAAATTCGTATACTGGACGGTTTCTCAAACAGCGGCTCCGTCCTGGTTGAAGGATTCTCGTGCCCGATGCGCGCGGCACGGAACGTTGTTTGAAGCGGCATCCTCAGCTGTCTGTGAGTTCTCTTACTCCTGCATTCTCGTCTTCTAAATTCTTCGCTTCCTGTAATAATCGTCCCTATCCTCCGTCTTTAGGGCTGAAACAGGATGGGGGGCATGCTGCTACTGGCAACCGGGGAAGGAACCGTTTTAACGCATCCGACGCAGTTTAGCCGACTCTTCGAGGAGTATCACGGCCTCGTTTTCCGCACTGCCTATCGAATAACGGGCAATGCCGCGGACGCGGAGGACGTACTGCAGAACATTTTTCTGCGTTTGATGCGGCGCGACTCGTCCGCCGCCGCCCTGATCAGCGAGGAGAGCTATTTTCGTCGCGCTGCGGTGAATGCATCCCTCGATGTGCTGCGAGCCAGGCGCGGAGATCTCAATCTTCCGCTTGACGAATCTTCGTCCTCGGCCGGCGATTCGGAAGCGCGCGAGCTGCGCGACTGTTTGCGCAGGGCCTTCGCGAAGCTGAGTCCGCGATCGGCCGAAGTGTTCGCCCTCCGGTACTTCGAGGACTTCACGAACCGGCAGATCGCGCAAATGCTTGACATGTCTCAGATGCTGGTCGCGGTGACACTGCATCGCACGCGACGGCAGCTACAGAAAGAAATTCAGTCCTATTTTGGAGGCAAATCGTGATTCGCAAGAATTTGGATCAAGTTATCGCGGATATGCGCGGCGAGCAACCGAACGACGAGGCCGTCCGCCAGGCGGCTAAGCGCGTATTCCGAAATGTCTTCGATTCCGCCTATTTGCCGGAACGCGTTGCGCGTATTAAGGGATGCGCCGACTTTCAGGCATTGCTTCCCGGCTACCTGGGCAAAACGCTCAGCGATGCGCGCGTGTCCCTGCTGGAAGATCATATCGGCCAGTGCGTCGATTGCCGCCGCGCCCTGCGCGAAGCGCGAACGGCAGACAGAGGACAACCACATACGCCGGAGAGAAGACCAGTTGCGCGGGTCCGGAAGACGAGATCCTGGCTCCCGCTCGCCGTAGCAGCCTCCCTTACGGTAGGTATCGCTGTTGGGATCACCGGAGCCTTCAACGGCTTGCTGCCGGGCCAGCACGCGATCCGGGCCACTGTCGTCAGCGTCCAGGGAACGCTATACCGTGTCTCCGATTTCGGTTCTTCGTTGCTCGAGGCGGGCGCGTTAATTCGAAATGGTGAGGAACTCCGCACGGCAAAGGGTTCTCGCGCCATCTTGCGCCTCGCGAATGGAGCGCAGGTAGAGATGAATGAGCGCTCAGACGTTTCGGTCTCGCGGGGCTGGCGCGGCACATCCGTCGATGTGGAGCGCGGGCACATTATCGTGAATGCGGCCGATCGAGGCCAGAAGACGTTCTTCGTAGCCGCCGGCGACATGCGCGTTCCTGTCAAGAATGCGGTTTTTTCCCTGAATCGAGGGACGAAGGGTTCGCGGATCGCGATGGCGAAGGGCTTCGCTCGGGTAACGGACTCCGCCGGAACCTTCGAGTTAAACGCCGGCCAGCAGCGCTCCACCGACTACCGGCTCATCAATGCGTCGCTGACAACGGAGTTTGCCTGGAGTTCGAATGCCGATTACTATCTGACTCTGCTGAACGAGTTATCCGCTCTCCAAACGCAGATCCAGTCCATCCCCGGCCCCGATCTGCGCTACGCATCAAAGCTTGCCGGGTATCTGCCGGAAAATACTGTCGTCTACGCCGCTGTGCCGAATGTGGGCGGAACGCTTAGTGAAGTCAAACGCATCTTCGAGCAGCGGCTCTCTGAAAGCGAGGTGTTGCGCGAATGGTGGCAGCGGCAGCCTGCCTCGCGAAACGGCGAACTCGACCAGGCATTCACTGAAATGAGTGCGATCAGCCAGTACTTGGGGAATGAGATCGTGTTTTCGGTCGTCAATAGCGCGCCCCATGAATACAGCCAGCCAGTTTTCCTCGCGGAGACCGCTCGATCCGGATTGCGCGAGTATTTGGAGCAGCATGCGCCTGCCGGACTGCGCGTGATCGATGCTACGTCCTCGGCTGCGAGCGTCGCCCCAAGTAAAGCCAAAGATGGGTTATTTGTTTCGTTCGCCGGAGACCTGGTGGTCGCTTCGCCTGATCTGAAGCAGGTGCAGGGCATTGCACACCGCGTTACGGATCCGGGTGCTGCTTCGCTCGCGCAGACTCCGTTCTATGCGCGGCTGGCCCAGTCGTATAAGGCTGGAGTGGGCTATCTGCTGGCCATCAACATGGAACAAATGGTTTCGAATTCCGTAAATAACCCCAAAGAGGTGCCGCCTGGCTTCCAGAATGCACAATACCTTGTGCTTGAAAAACGCGATCTGGCGGGGAAGACAGAGATGCGGGCTAGTCTTTCGTTTGCCGGGGCTCGTGAAGGGGTCGCCTCGTGGCTGGGCGCTCCGGGACCAATGGGCTCGCTTGATTTCGTCTCGCCGGACGCGAGCTTTGCGGCCTCTTTTGTGATGAAGGATCCTCGCATGGTCATGCAGGAATTGCTGACATACACATCTCAATCGGACGCTCACGCTGCGGAACGCTTAAGCAAGATGCAGGAGCAGTTGGGAGTTAATCTGGCCGATGACGTGGCCGCATCGTTCGGTGGCGACGCTACCTTCGCGATTGACGGCACGCTCCTCCCGGTGCCTGCCTGGAAGTTTGCCGCGGAAGTCTACAATGCAGCGCAACTCCAGCAGACCATTACCACCTTCGTCGAGCATTTCAACCAGCATGCGGACGCCAACACCGGCAAATTCGCGCTGAGCAGCGAAGAGGTCAACGGGCGCACATTTTACTCTTTGAGCAACAATAAGGCCCCGAACCTGGCCGCGTATTACACCTTCGTCGATGGTTATCTGGTGGCGGCTCCCAGCGAGGGAATTCTCCTGCAGGCCATCCACAACCGGCAGGCCGGCTACACCTTGGCGAGTTCGGCCGCCTTCCAGAGCCAGTTGCCTGACGATAGCTATACGAACTTTTCGGCTATCATCTATCACCATATCGGGAAATCGCTCAGCGCGATTGCGGATCAGTTCAAAGGCTCCAACGCGCTAACGGCGGCTCAGCGGCAATCGCTTTCCGCTCTCCTCGCGAACACGGCTCCAGGACTTATCTGCGTATACGGTGAACCTAATCGCATCGTGGCCGCCAGCAAGAGTTCCTTCCTCGGCTTCGATCTCGGTACGCTTGCCGGAATCGGCGAAGGTCGGCCGCTTCTTCCGCTGATTGCGTCGAGCGCCGGCGCCTTCCGGTCACAGGCCCTGTCGCAGGCCAAGCAGTACTCTCAATAGAAACTTCCCATGTCGCAGCCGAACAGAGTCGCCAGCGTTGCTCTTGAGCCGGAGAAGGAGGCTCGAGTTGCGCCTGCGGCTCCCGGCGCTCCACCCGTTATTGAATTGCGCGGGCTGTCGGTTCGCCTTGGTAAGCGCGAAGTGCTGCGCGATGTAACCTGCTCCTTTTCCGGACGAACCATCGGGCTCCTTGGCCCAAACGGCGCAGGCAAATCGACTCTCATCAATACGCTGCTCGGATTTTGGCCCGCTTCGGCCGGCTCGGCCAGGGTCTTCGGGTCGGATATTCGCTCGGAAGCCAAAAAGATCCGCGGCCTAATCGGCTATATGCCGGAGAACGACGCTTTCATCAGCAACATGAGCGCAGTGTCGTTCATAAGGCTAATGGCGGAGCTGTCCGGCCTGCCACCGGAAATGGCATTGGAACGCGCGCACGAAGCTCTTTTTTACGTCGGCCTCGGCGAAGCCCGGTATCGAAAGCTCGGCACGTATTCGCTCGGTATGAAGCAATTAGCCAAGCTGGCGCAGGCGATCGCGCACGGACCCAAGCTGCTGATTCTAGACGAGCCAACGAACGGACTCGATCCGCCGGCCCGCCAGCGCATGATTCGCCTGGTGCGCGAGATGCGCGATAGCCGGCAGATGCACATTGTTTTGTGCTCCCATTTGCTGCGCGACGTGGAAGAGACCTGCGAGGAAGTCGTCATCCTGAAGCAGGGGAGAGTGGTCCACTATTCAAACCTCGAAGACGAGCGGCGCTCGAATCGCCGCTTCCTTGAGCTTGAGTTGCAAGGTGACACAGGCTTATTCATGGAAGCGGTCGAAACTTTGGGCTGCGAATGCGCGCCGGGAGCGCTGAACCGTTTGAAACTTGTGCTCGCGGAAAACGTGGAAATCGCCGACATTTACCGCATCGCAGCGGAGCAGAACGTTCAGTTGCGGCGCCTCAATTTCCGGCGCGACACGCTGGAGGATATTTTCCTCAAAGCCATGGAGAACAGCGATGGCCGTCTATAAACGCAGCTACCGGGGATATGCGGGCACGCTTACCCCCGCCTGGTCACGCTTTCTCGTGCTTTATCGCTTTGCGCGGCGCACCCAATCCCGTTCGAAAGTTCAGACCGTCTTTTTCGTTCTCTGCTTCTTTTTCCCGCTGCTCTGTTTGCTCGGCATCTATGCGAATTCGCACCTCAGTGCCTTTGCGTTTCTCGGACGACGAGCCGGTCCGTTTCTGGAGATCGATGGATCGTTCTTTCTGGTTTACCTGAGCGTCCAGAGCGCGCTTTCCTTCATCTTGACGGCATTCATCGGACCCGGCCTGGTCTCACCGGACCTGGCGAACGGCGCGCTGACGCTGTATTTGTGCCGTCCCCTCTCGCGCACCGAATATGTCCTGGGCAAACTATCGGTACTGGTGATCACTCTTTCCTGGATTACCTGGGTACCGGGACTGGTGCTCTTTTTTGTTCAGGGCAGCCTGTCGGGCTGGCAGTGGATGAGCGACAACCTGTGGCTGGCGAACGCCATATTGTGGGGATCTTTCGTCTGGATTCTGCTGCTGGCTATGCTTTCGCTCGCTCTCTCTGCTTGGGTGAAATGGCGCATTGCGGCCGGCGCGCTGCTGCTAGCCACATTCTTCGTCGGCGCCGGTTTCGCGCAAGCGGTGAACGCCGTGTTGCGGACCCAGCAGGGCTATCTACTCGACATCAGCCGTCTCGTTTCCATTATTTGGCAGAACTTGCTACGCCAGCAGAGCCATCAGCCGCTGCCCGTCCCGGAGGCCTGGATCGCAGTGCTCATTCTCTATGCCCTCTGCCTGTTTCTGTTGATGCGTAAAGTCAAAGCTGCCGAGGTCATCCGGTGAGTAACCAGATCGTCTTCGACAATGTCTCGAAATTTTACGGCGATGTGCTGGGCGTGAATCGCGTAAACCTCTCCATACCGCCAGGCATCACGAGTCTGGTCGGCCCGAATGGTTCAGGCAAAACTACGCTGATGAACCTGATGACCGGGCTGATCCGTCCCTCACGAGGGCACATTCGCATTTTGGACATGTCACCGGACCAGCCGGAAGAATTGTTCCGCGTCGTCGGGTACTGCTCGCAGTTCGATGCCTTGCCCAAAGGGCTCAGCGGTTACGAGTTCATCTATTCGTACCTGAAACTGTTCGGACATGATGCCGAGGCCTGCGACGAGCTCGCCTGGCGTGCCATCGATCTGGTCGGCTTGCGCGAAGCGGCTCATCGTAAGGCAGCCGCCTATAGCAAAGGCATGCGCCAGCGCATTCGTCTCGCTCAGTCTCTGGCGCACAACCCGCGGGTGCTCATTCTGGATGAGCCTTTGAATGGTCTTGATCCTCTCGTTCGCGCGGAAACGATAGCTCTGTTTCGGTCGCTCGCGAAGCAAGGGCGCCATGTGCTCCTGTCGAGCCATGTACTTCATGAAGTGGATATCATCTCCGACCAGGTGATCCTCATGAGCGGCGGTTATGTAATCGCCGAAGGCAATATTCAGGGCGTCCGGAGCGAGATTGATGACCAACCCATGCAGATCCTGATCCGTTGCAATCGCCCGTCTGATTTGGCGTCGCGGGTTTTCAAAGAGGATCACGTCGTTGAAGTGCGTGTCCACAACGATCGCCGCGGATTGCTGGTCAAAACCAGCAACCCGGACCGTTTCTATCTCCTGATGAACAAAGTCGCCCTTGACGGTATCAATATTGAATCCGTCGCGCCGGTCGATGATGATGTTAACTCCGTTTACGAATACCTGATCGGCACGGAGGAAGTAACCAGATGAATAAACTCTGGTCGAAACAGATCCGGGCAGTCATCCGCCTGGAGATGAAGAAAACCTTTTTTGCCAAACGCGGCTTGTGGATTTACCTGCTGGCGCTGGCTCCGGTCGGGCTCTTCTTCGCGCATACTTTGGTCGAAATCCACTTTCGAGGCGTGCGTCACGAGATGTCGCAGAAAACGACGCGGCCCCTGACCGAACAGGATTTCTCGAGCATCCATGACGGAATGACGCGCGATGACGTTGTGAAGCTACTCGGAGAGCCGCCCGTATCACGCACCGGAGCGCGAAGGGTGCGGACCGGACCTCACTCGTTCGATCAGAATTCGTTTGAAAGTATGCGCTATTCTGACGGCCGGACCGAGCTGATCGTCAATTTGGAAAAGGGAGCTGTTGTCGGGATTGGCATGTCTACAGGCGCCAGCCTCGGACAGGACACGTACATCTTTGCCGGCGTGTTTCAATTCTTCTTTCTTCGTCTTGCGATCTTTTTTGGCTGCCTCGGGATCTTCATGAACCTGTTCCGCGGCGAAATGCTCGACAAGAGCCTTCATTTCTACTTGCTGGCGCCGGTGAGGCGGGAAGTGCTGCTTGTCGGGAAGTACCTGGCGGCCCTGCTGGCGGCAACCGTGATTTTTACCACCAGCGTGGCTTTGCAGCTGATCGCGCTCCTTTCGTTGTACGGCAGCAACATCATCGCGAATTACCTATACCAGGATCATGGCTGGTCACAGGTCATCGCCTATCTTGGTATCACGATTCTGGCCTGCGTTGGTTACGGCAGCATCTTCCTCGCCGCGGGACTCTTTTTCCGGAACCCCATTATCCCTGCGGCGTTTGTGCTGATCTGGGAAGCGGCGAACCCGGTTCTCCCCTCGCTATTGAAACAGTTCAGCGTAATTTATTATCTCCGCTCCTTGTGTCCGGTGGATATCCCCGTAGATCCTGGCATGCCGCCCTTACTGGCCCTGCTTATTTCCAATGCGGAGCCGATCTCTGCTTACGTTGCGGTTTTTGGTCTGCTAGCGGTTTCCGTTGCGATTCTGGCAGGCTCGATGAGGCGCGTGCGAAGTCTCGAGATCAATTACACGACGGAGTAATCGAGGACGAGGTAGTCTCAAATATTGATGGGCCGCGCCGATTACCCGGGTGCATCCTCATGGAGTCGTGTTTCAGCGTATCTTGAATACGTGGCCACCTCGGAAACAATGGACCGCTACCTGGAGGACTCCTCGGGATTTCGCGGCCGTGCCGATGAAGTTGTCGTTCCTGGGACGGTTGAGGAAGTGCGCTCGGTTGTCGTCCGCTGCTCACAATCCGGAACTCCCATCACGATTGCGGGCGCAGGTACCGGGCTGACTGGCGCCCGGGTTCCGCAGGGCGGAGTGGTTCTGTCGCTGGAACGATTCGCGGATATCGAGATTGATCGCGGGCGCGCACGCTGTGGAACCGGAGTCCTGCTGCGGGATCTGCAGAAAGCTGCTGGGCGGACGAAGCAGTTCTTCGGACCGAATCCGACCGAAGATTCCGCCTGCATCGGCGGAATCATCAGCACGAATGCAGGCGGAGCGCGCAGCTTTCACTACGGCTCCGTCCGCAGGCACGTGCTTGCGTTGGAAGTGACGTTCATGGATGGCCGAACACGGCGGCTTGAGCGCGGGCAGCCGGTTGACTTCCTTCCGCAGGCGGTCCGGATGCCGGACACGACGAAAAATTCGGCCGGATACTATCTTCCCCCGCATGTCGAGTGGGTGGACCTGCTGGCGGGCAGTGAAGGCACCCTCGGAATCATGACGCAAGCGGAGTTGGAGTTGCTCCCGGAGCCGGCAGCTTTGCTCAGCGGGATAATCTTTTTCCCGTCCGATACGGATGCGTTGGAAGCTGTTGAGGCCTGGCGGGGCGTTTCCGAGCTGCGGTTGCTGGAATTTTTGGACGGGCCCGCACTCGATTTTCTACGGCCGCACTATGCCGATATTCCGGCTGACGCGCGGGCGGCGCTGATGATTGAGCAGAACCTGCAATCCGAAGAGGACGCTGAAGTGGACCGTTGGACGGTCCGAATGGAAGAGCAAAAAGCCTTCGCCGAAACGTCCTGGTTCGGTTTTCGCGCGGCCGACCATGAGCGGTTCCGGGAATTTCGACACACGCTTGCCACAACCGTAACGGATATCCCAAGGCGGCGCGGCTACCCCAAGTTCAGCACCGATTTCGCCGTTCCTTTCCGGTATCACCGCGAACTGTATGCGCGTTACCGGCAGAGATGCGAAGAGCTATTTCCCGGCAAGTACACGATCTTCGGCCACGCGGGCGATGCGAACAATCACATTAATCTGCTACCAGGATCGCAAGAGGAAGCGCAGTGGGGCGAGGAGTTGATACACGAGTTCGCAGTGTATGTTGTCTCGCTAGGAGGCACCGTAGCCGCCGAACACGGAATCGGGAAAACGAAAACGGATCTACTGCAATTGATGTACTCACCCGCTGAGATCGGTGCCATGAAAGATGTCAAACGGCGGCTTGATCCCCAATGGCTGCTGGGACCCGGCACTATCTTTGCGTAAACGTCAGGGGACGGGTTCGAAACTTTTCACGACGGACTGGTAGGGTATGAGGCGGGGCACACGTGCATCCGGTTCGAGCAGCCAGATCCTGCGCCCATCGCAATACTGCAGGAGTTTCTCGTTTTCGATCGGGCCAAGGTCGCGGGCCCACACGATTTGCGACCCGTCGATATCGGCGGCGTTGTGAATCCACTGATGAAATCCGTGCTGCGGTCCGTAACGCACCAATACGAGTTGTTTCCCAGGTGTTTGTGCAAGCTGTCTGTTAATTGCGATGCGGTGCTCGGGATCGCCGTAATTGATAAACTCCCAAGCCTCGTAGTTGCTGATTTGCGCTAGCAGGCTCTGATTGGCGAAGGCATGCATACCATACCCAAACAGGAAATGACCGGCGCAGAGGAGCAAGATCACATACACCAGCACCGCGCCGAATGACTGCTGATGGATTTTGAATCTGGTCAATCTTTCCAGTCCGGTAATCGCGACGAGCACCGTGAGGCAAGTCACAGCGGCGATGTAGTGAGGATAGAAATACGGGAAGAAGTTGGAACCGAGCGCAAAAAGCGCGAGGGCAAACAGAACCCAAAGAAACCGAAATGATCGGATGGTCACCAGGAAGACAGGTATTGCCAGATAGAGCGGGGCGAAAAGGAAGAAACGCAAGAACCGGAGCCGGGAAAGTAACCGCACGGCATATTTTTGCGGTGAATCCGTGCCTTCGCCGTGGATAGCTGTTTCTGCGCGGTAATCTAATTCCTGATCCGGCGTCAGGCGCCGATGCGGAATGGGGTTGTGTTGAAACGTAAATGTTGTGGGAACTCCATATTGATAGCGGTACAGCATGTAGGGAGTTTCAATCCAGGAACCGGTAACGCTTTTGTTCTGAACCAGAATCAGCAGCACGGCGGGGGCGGTCAGGAGGGCAGCAGCAATACCCGGCCGTAGCCATTTGCGCGACGGCCTGTATTCGAACGCTCCGTAGAAAATCACACTCAGAATTAAAAAAATACATTCGAATGGCCGGGTAACTAGCTGCATCGATAGTCCGAGCCCAAGCAGAGCGCCATTTCGGAGGTTTGGCCGATCGCGTAACCGCGGCAAGGCGCCGAATACCAGGCAGCCAGCCGAGGCGGAGACCGCTCCGCCCCAATAGCAGTTTGTCCAATAGCAGAGCGGGCCGAAGATGGATACGGCCAGCACGCCGCCAACGAATGCCCAGCCGGGCGATGCCCACGCGCGAAGCATCCAATAACAGAGGCTGCAGAACACTCCGATGGAGATCAGAACACCCGCCCATGGGTTCCGAAAAAGCAAGCATCCGAAGGCGAGAAGTAGACCCTGACCGAGCGAAAACATGGAACTGTAGGACGGCTCCTGTATCACAAAGTTGGTTTCAAAAAATTGATGCAGCGGATGCGAAGGGTTGGCCAGCCGGCCATGCAGCAGGGTATCGGAGAGCAGTAGATAACCGAAATCATCGGCGCCGCTTGGCGTTGGAACGGGACTCCGCGGCAGAAGCAGAAGGCGCAAGGAGATTGGCAGAAGAAACAGAGCCAGCATGCACCAGGCAGTGCGCCGGGCAAAACCTGCTTGCGGATATAACGTCCGCTTTTGCAGCAACGGAAAGGCAAGTAAAAACAACCCTAACAATAGGGCGATGGCAAGCTCCAGAAAATCGCTTCCGGCGAAACCGAATACGTTGTCTGGAGCCAGGAAGATTCGAAAGGGATGCAATCCAGATTTTCGCTCGCGGCCAAGTGCGTCCCGCTTTGCTGTTTCGGGTGAAAGCACAGATCCAGCTACTTACCTTGAGCATTCGAATTATTGCGTTGCGATATGAATAGATTTCAGGCCGGAATGCCCGTGGGCCTACAATTCTGTGCGCGCGCTTGTGCAAAGAGTTTCTGAAGCGAGTGTTCTGGTGGATGGTTCAGTTATCGGCCAGATTGGGAAAGGCCTGCTTGTCCTGCTTGGAATACACCAACACGATACCGATGCTCAGGCTGAGCAATTAGCAAAGAAAGTGATCCAGTTGCGTATATTTCCAGACGAGAAGGATAAGATGAATCGCAGTGTCAAGGAGATTTCGGGCGGCGTGCTGGTGGTACCCCAATTTACTCTCTACGGCGATACGAGAAAAGGCAATAGGCCTTCTTACTCGGAAGCAGCACCCCCGGATACCGCACGGCGGCTTTACGAGTATTTTGTTAGCATCTGCCTGGAGTCAGGCGCAATCGTGGAAACCGGTGTGTTCCAGGCTCGCATGTCCGTTCGCCTTGTGAACGACGGCCCAGTAACTTTAATGTGCTATTCGAAATCTGAAACAGCACGTTTTTAGGAATTTCTTTTTTGTGATGTGTTACTAAGTAATGGTGTATGGCAAAAACGACAGCGGGACCAAGTAGAGAAATTTTAGAAGCCGCATTGCAGGGACTTGAAGCACACCGGCAAAAACTGGAAGAACAAATAGCTCAGGTCCGAAGCCTGATTGGGGCCAGGGGAGGAAGAGCTTCAACGGCTACGCACGGCGGTAATGAGACTAATGCCGGCCGGCCGGCCGGTAACCGAAGAAAGCGGACGTTGAGTCCGGAGGCTCGCAAGAGAATAGCCGCAGCCCAGAAGAAGCGCTGGGCCGCATTCCGAAAGAGTCAGGGATAGGGATTCCAGTCGAAGCGCTCAATAACGTCTTGTAGCTTTCCATCGGCGATCAATCTACCGCCATTCAGAAATATCGCCCTGTCGCTTAGAGCCGCGGCGAAGTGAACGTCGTGGGTAGCTATCAACTTGGGCTGGGGCACGGTGCGTAGAAGTTCCAGTAATGCGCGCTGCCCTGGCGGATCAAGAGAGGTTGTCGGCTCATCCAGTAGAAGGATTTCGGGTTCCATTACAAGCACCCCCGCCAGGGCGACCCGCCGCTTTTCGCCCGTACTTAAGTGAAAGGGCGGCCGGTCCAGTAAAATTTCCGAAACACCTACTCGGGTAAGTGCCGCGCGACATTTCCGCTCGGCTTCCTGCCTGTTCCAGCCTAAGTTCAGCGGACCGAACATCACGTCCTCCAGGACGGTGGGCATGAAGAGTTGTTCGTCGGCTTCTTGAAACAAGAGACCCGCTTTGCGCCGGATCTCGGAAAGATTTCTGTCGTGCATTTCCAGGCCGCAGACACGAACAGACCCGCGCCCGCGCAGAGTACCGTTTAGGTGCAGAAGTAAGGTTGTTTTCCCCGAGCCGTTTGGTCCGAATACGGCCACATTCTCGGTCCTGCTCAGTTGGAAAGAGACATTCTCCAAAGCTGTTGCCCCGCTAGGGTGCTGAAACGTAAGATTGCGTACTTCAAGAAATGCGCACATAGCTTACACGAAGTGCAGACCGATCAGAAGCGCGATACCCGCGCAAACTATGGCGCCCTCCTGCAAGTTGAAACGTGGAAGCTCAATGGGAATGAAGCTATGAGAGAAGCCCCTGCTGCACATTGCTTTGTGTATCATAGCGGCCTTTTCGTACGACCTGGTGAAAAGCACAGCAACCATTCCGGATGCGGCGCGAATAGCGCGGCTTCCCCTCTGCCCCGCACGCGCCCGGAAAGCCGTTTGCATGATGCGAGCCTCGCCGCTCAAGACAAACAGATAGCGGTAAATGAGTTGTGTCACCTCGATGAGAAGCGCGGGGATGCGGAAGAAGCGCGCGGCCGCCAGGAGCTTAGGCATGGGCGTAACGGAAATGAAAATCAACACGCTAAAGGTCGAGAGATAACTCTTGGCGAGAATAGACCAGGCGCGTAATGCATCTCCGGTTAGATACACCAGCAGCGAAAACAGCCCGACAAACGGAACGACCAGCAGCGAAGCTCGAAGTACACGGAGAACCGGCAGTCGCGCGGCCGCGGCTATCGCGATGAGCGCGAGCAAGCAGCAGGTAAGCTGCAGGCCGGAGGGCGCGCGCAGCAGCGCGATTGAGAGCAGGAACGATAGCAGCAGAATCAATTTCGTGCGAGCGTCCAGACGATGAATGATGCTCTTTTGGTTACTCCAGCGTGTGGAAGCAGGTTGACGCAATCAGATCCCGGCCAGAACGCTCAAGAGTAGGAGCGGCGCGCACGCGCCAACAATCGACCGCCCAGCGCGCACACCGCATAGATGAGGACCAGGCCGAGGATTCCCGCAGCGGCGCGGCTGAACCATTCAGGTCCGAGCGCCTGAATCTGGTAATAGCCGAGCGGCGATCTAAATGACGGCTGGCCGAACGGCATTCCCAGCGCCTTTGCCACGTTCTCCAATCCGTCGGGGAGCGTCGAAGCAATCAGCATGCCGCCTGCCGCCAGGACAAGAGAACCCGCGGCAAGTGCTGCGACAGCTCTTGGCCACCGAAACGGGTGGCCCGCGATGGATTCGGCGTTACCGAACACCGTGTCGGTAATGCCTGGATTGAGGCGCTCAATGGCACCCAAAACGGAAACCGTTATTACGCCTTCCAGAATCGCGTTAATCGCAAAAAACCCGAGCGATGCTCCAACGAGGGTGGCCGGCATTCGAATGCCCGAAACGGTCAATTCCGCAAGCGCAAGTACACCGCTCGCTAGCACCGAGCAGCAGCCGCCCGCGAACACTCCGTATGATTTCCATTTCGTGTGGAAAAGAGCGCGCGCCGGCAAATATCCAAAGAGTACGCCCATCAGCGCCATGTTGATCACGTTCGGGCCAAGGGCGAGAACACCGCCATCCTGAAACACAAGCGCCTGCACGATCAGAATGGAGGTGATCACCAGCGCCGCCGCCCAGGGGCCGATGAGGCAGGCGAGCAGGGTGCCGCCCACAAGATGGCCGCTGGTTCCAAGCCCAACCGGAAAATTGATCATCTGCGCCGCAAAGACAAATGCGCCCATAACGCCCAGCAGCGGTAACCGATTGTTGTCCGTAGCTTTTTGCGCCTGCCGCGAGACGTAGGCGATTGCGGGAATCGCGATGCCGTCGAGAGTGGCCCAAACCGGAGGAGATAAAAAGTTATCCGGAATATGCATGGCCTTCTGTATTCTCTCATTCCGGGCAGGCGCACTGGCGGCTTTGCACAGTGGCAAAGCAATGACCGCGATAGCGGAACCCGCAACTAAGATGGGGATGTGCAACGCAGCCATACTTGTTCCTTTATGCCCTTGCTTTGGCCCCGGAAAGGCTGATGGAAGCCACCACCCTGCAAGTCTTATTTATCGTGTTCATCGCAACGTTAATTCGATCCGCATTCGGGTTTGGTGAAGCACTGGTCGCTGTTCCCTTGCTGAGCCTTTGCATTCCGGTTGAAATTGCGGCTCCACTGGCAGTCCTTGTATCGATAACGGTTGCAGGAGTAGTCGTTGCTCAGGACTGGCGGAAGATCCATCTGCGAAGCGCCGCATGGCTGGTGATCGCTACCGTGTTTGGTATTCCACTGGGCCTCGGGCTACTGACGAGCGGCCACCAACAGCTTGTGAAAATAGCGCTGGCAGTGATCATCATCGCGTTCTCGGCGTATTCACTGCTTGGCCAGAGGCCGCCGGAGTTGCGGAGTGACAGCCGGATCTGGCTTTTCGGCTGCGGATTTTGCGCTGGGATGCTGGGAGGCGCCTATGGGATGAATGGTCCACCTCTGGTGGTTTACGGAGCGATGCGCCGCTGGTCCGCACAAACCTTCCGGGCAACCTTGCAAGCCTACTTTCTTCCCGCAAGCCTGATCGGCATGGCCGGTTACTGGCTAACCGGGCTCTGGATTCACCGTGTAACGTATTACTATCTGATCTCTCTCCCTCTCACGCTGGCTGCAATCTTACTGGGAAGGGCGGTGAATCGGAATCTTCGAGGCGAGGGCTTCCTTAAATACATTCACATAGGTCTCGTATGCACGGGAGCGATGTTACTGATCCAGACCATGAGCAAATATGTCATGAGCGAATAGGCCATGAGCAAATAGATTATGATCTTGGGCATTGGAACGGATCTTGCCGAGGTCGGGCGTATTCGGGATAGCATCGAGCGCTTCGGCCCGCGTTTTCTAAACAGAATATATACGGAGAGGGAGCGCGCATACGCCGCCAGCAAAGCAAATTCAGCGGAGCGCTTCGCGGCGCGCTTTGCCGCAAAAGAGGCGGGAATGAAGGCCATCGGCACTGGTTGGAATCTGGGCGTCACATGGAAGGACTTTGAAGTGGTGAACGAACGCTCTGGGCGGCCGAAGTTGCACCTTAGCGGTGTGGCGCTGGCCGTCGCAGAGCGGATGGGCGTGCGACGAACATCCCTTTCGCTCACGCACACCAGAGGAATGGCTCTTGCCGTGGTGATTCTCGAAAACGGGGATTAAGTTAAGAAGCTTTGCTGCTGGATGCTGCCACCGAGCGGGTTCTGAGCTGAGCTTCTTCCAGACGTTTCGATTCCTGATAAGTGAAGATCATCCGATGAATCACCGTAAGGTTCCCTAGTACCGCGATAACCCACAGGACGGGGGCCATGCGGTCAAAGAGCGCGCCGATGATAAGCAGAACAATACGTTCGGGTCTCTCCAGAAATCCAACCTTGCAGGTGGGAATAATATTCTCGGCTCTGGTGCGTGTATAGCTGATCATGACCGACGCGGTCATGACAACCGCGGTCAGCACAACATAGGAGGGCCGGTTGATGGTTCCGTAATAGACCAGCAGGCCCACCAGAAGCGCCAGGTCGGAGTAGCGGTCAAGTACGGAGTCGAAGAAGCCGCCAAATCGCGTAACCTGATTGGTGGCGCGGGCGACACGGCCATCGACCATGTCAAAGAGGCCCGCGAAGATGATCACATATCCGGCCGTCCGGAAACTGCCCACCGCCAGAAAAGTGGCGGCTACCATATTGATGACCAATCCGAGGAAGGTCAGAATATTTGGATTAATTTTGGATAGCGCCAGCGCTCGCACAATCAGCCGGATAACTTTGTTCGCCCCGAAGCCAATTGCGCGCGTATACGTCATTTCGGTTTCCTCAGCGGGCAGCCTGCGTCAGGTTGCAGCAGCATCGTGTATGGTCGTTAGACTCAGAATTTCCATTTCCCTGACGCCGTCCGGTATCTGAATCTTTACGGTGTCGCCGACGCGTTTTCCCAGCAAGCCCTTACCAATAGGAGAACTGGTGGATATCTTTCCATGGGCGACATCCGCCTCCTCGCTTGTAACCAGGTTGAATGTACATTCCTCGTCCTTGTCCAGATCGAGTACGACAACCTGAGAACCCAGACCAACGCGATCATGCGGGATTCTGGAGAAGTCAATCATGGAAAAGTCGCGGAGGCGCGTCTGAAGATGTCCCAGGCGGGCGTTGACCCAGGCCTGACGCTCCTTGGCCGCGTGGTACTCCGCATTCTCGCTGAGATCGCCATGCGCGCGGGCCTTGAGGATCTCTCTCGGAAGCTCGTTACGCAGTTCGTATTCGAGCGCCGCGATCTCATCCTGTAATTTCTTTTTGAGGTCCTCCATGCGTTACTCACTTCATTATAGGGAAATAGGGAAGCAATTACCGTCCGCGTGCGAACGGGGCCGACGGAGGAATTGCCCAGGCTTTCGACAAAGCGTAAGTCAAACTGTTAGAATCGCCTATAGAGGACGAATCCCCGCCCAATGGCCAGTAAACCCCCGTTTGCGCAGGGAGCCCAAGTCGAGCATGGCAAATATGGCCTCGGCTCTGTGCTTTCCTGCAATGATGATTACATTGTGATTAAGTTCGACGATCATGGCGAGAAGAAATTTGTCACCTCAATCGTCGTCCCCGCGCTGAAGAAGAGCGACCGGCAACCCCCGGCTGAAAAGCGCCGCGCGAGCCGAAAAAAGGCAGCGCCCGCGGCGGGTGGTGCTGCTTAAAGCATTTCCCGATGAAGGTTGGCGTTGTAGTCTTTCCGGGCAGCAACTGCGACCATGACGCATGGTACGCGGTATCGCAAAACCTAGGCCAGCAGGCGCAGTTCATCTGGCACGATTCCAGCTCGCTCGGCGATATTGGTGCGGTAATTCTTCCGGGCGGCTTTTCCTACGGCGATTACCTTCGCTGTGGCGCTATAGCCAAGTTTTCACCTGTTATGCAGGCCGTAAAGCGGTTTGCACAAGACGGCGGACTGGTACTGGGAATCTGCAATGGCTTTCAGGTGCTCACGGAAGCAGGCTTGTTGCCCGGCGCACTTGTGCGGAATGCCACTCTGAAATTCGTCTGTAAACCCGTTTCAGTTCAAGTAGTGACGACGGATTCTCCTTTTACGCACCAGGCTGTAACACGGCAAAGGCTCAGGCTGCCGGTGGCGCATGGCGAAGGCTGCTATATCGCGGACGAAGCAACGTTAGACCGGCTGGAATCCGAGGACCGGGTTGTGCTTCGTTATCACGTGAATTGCAACGGTTCGATGCGGAATATTGCAGGCATCCTGAACGCCGGACGTAACGTCATGGGCATGATGCCGCATCCCGAGCGGGCGGCCGATCCACTGGTTGGGAACACGGACGGCCTGGCGATTTTGAGCTCTCTCGTAAACGCCGGAATCACCGCTTCGAAATCATGAAGATCACGCCGGATGTGATCGCGGCTCATCAGCTTACTGCCTCGGAATACGACAAAATCCTGAGTTTACTCGGGCGTGAGCCGACAATAACGGAACTCGGCATTTTCAGCGTGATGTGGAGCGAGCACTGCTCGTACAAGAGTTCGCGGATTCACCTGAAAAAGTTGCCGACCGAAAGCCGCCGCGTGCTGCAGGGCCCTGGCGAGAATGCGGGAATCATCGATATAGGCGATGGGATCGCGATCGCGTTCAAGATCGAATCGCACAACCACCCGAGCTTCATTGAGCCGTTTCAGGGCGCAGCGACGGGGGTAGGCGGAATCTTGCGTGACATCTTTACGATGGGCGCAAGGCCAATCGCTGTAATGGATTCCATCCGCTTCGGCAGGCTCGACCATCCGCAGACGGGGGAGCGAAACCAGCGCATCCTGGAAGGCGTGGTTTCGGGAATCGCACATTACGGCAACTGTTTTGGAGTGCCCACCGTCGGCGGCGAGTGCGTTTTCGAAGAGAGCTACGACGGCAATCCGCTGGTGAATGTATTTGCGCTGGGCGTGTTCCGGCACGACGAGATTTTCTACGGCAAGGCCAGCGGGGTGGGGAATTCCGTTATTTATGTAGGCGCCAAGACCGGTCGCGACGGCATTCACGGCGCTTCGATGGCTTCGGCGGAGTTCACGGAAGAATCGAAACAGAAGCGGCCGAATGTTCAGGTCGGCGACCCGTTTATGGAGAAGCTGCTTCTGGAAGCGTGCCTGGAAGCGATGAAGACTGGGGCCATTGTGGGCATTCAGGACATGGGCGCGGCCGGGTTGACATCTTCCACTTGCGAGATGGGGAGCCGGGCCGGAACGGGCATCGAGATCGACTTGCAGTACGTGCCGCAGCGCGAGCACGGCATGACGCCATATGAAATGATGCTCTCGGAATCGCAGGAACGCATGCTGCTAGTTGCCGAGCGAGGCCGCGAGGAAGAGGTTTTCACCGTGTTCCGCAAATGGGGCCTGGATGCGGT
>DATIMA010000200.1:0-12721 GCA_035475915.1 Bryobacteraceae bacterium | reverse complement strand
ATCACCG
The DNA here is from genome assembly GCA_035475915.1 of Bryobacteraceae bacterium. Classification (GTDB taxonomy): domain Bacteria; phylum Acidobacteriota; class Terriglobia; order Bryobacterales; family Bryobacteraceae; genus Bog-105. The sequence goes on along the minus strand of DATIMA010000200.1, from coordinate 12,714 downwards.
GGCCGCTGTATCCCATGCTTTTCCATTCGATACATGAGAGCCTTGCGGCTGATGTCCAGATATTTCGCCGCGTGAGTCTGGTTCCATTTGAATTTGGCCAGCGCTCTTAGAATCAAGTCCTTCTCAATAGCTTCCAGGCTGATGCCTTGTGGCGGAAGCTCCAGGTTTAGCGTGTCGGCGGAACCGTGTGCGCGGCGCAGAAAGGCCGGCAGATGTGAGAGCGTGATCTCGTTTCCGGGGGTCAGCACAACTAGCCGCTCAACGATGTTCTCCAGCTCGCGGATATTGCCGGGCCAGCGGTAATTACTGAAATGCGGCAGGAGAGAGATCGGCAGAACGACATCTTCCCGGCCGTGCTTGCGCTTCGCCTTGGAAAAGAAGTGCTGCACAAGTTGAGGGATATCCTCGATACGCTCGCGCAGGGGCGGCAGTTCTAAAGGAATGACAGAGAGGCGGTAATACAAGTCCTCCCGAAACGTGCCGTCCTCGATCATCGCCAGAAGGTTCCGGTGAGTCGCCGCAATTACGCGCACATTTACGATACTGGTCTCGGGAGCTCCGACCTTTTCGATTTCGCCCTGCTGGACCAACCGCAACAGTTTTACCTGAAGCTCGAGCGGCATTTCGCCGATTTCGTCGAGAAACAGAGTGCCGCCATCAGCCGATTCTACTTTGCCCTTCCGGTGCGCGATGGCGCCTGTAAATGATCCCTTTACGTGACCAAAAAGCTCGGATTCCAGCAGATCCTTGGGTATTGCGCCACAGTTGATGGTGATAAACGGCAATTCCCGCCGTCTGCTATTAAAATGCACAGCCTTGGCCAGCAGTTCTTTGCCGGTGCCGGTCTCGCCATGAATAACAACGGTCGCATCGGTTTGCGCGGCCCGCACCGCCATATCCAACACGTAAAGCAGCGAGCCGGAGCGCCCGATGATGTTCTCAAATCCGTACTTTTCATCCAGGCTGCTTCTCAAAACGCGATTTTCTTCGATGAGCTGAAGGTGTTCCAACGACCGCCGGGCTATCAGGTCGAGTTCATCGGGATTTACCGGTTTCGTGATGTAGTCGTAGGCTCCCGCGCGCATTGCCTCCACCGCGCTCTCGACCGTGCCAAAGGCCGTGAGCATAATCACGAGCACCTCCGGGTAATCGGCGCGTATCCGGCGGAGCAGTTCGAGCCCGGACATTCCCGGCATCTTGAGGTCGGTGATTACAAGATCCGGAGGCGACTTTTGGAGAATCGCAAGCGCTTCAGGTCCATCTGTCGCGGTGATCGCCTGGTAACCTCGCTGTTCGAGCTGTACCTGGGTCACTCTTCTTAAGCTCTCGTCGTCATCAACAACCAGTACGCGCCTGTTCATGATTCAACTCTAGTTGGGGACACAGGCACCTCCAGGCAGAATGTCATGCCCTTTTCGGGGTTCTTTGCGGCGCTCAGTACGCCTCCTTGCCTGGCTGCGATCTGGTGCGCGACCGATAGGCCCAGGCCTGTTCCCAACTCTTTGGTTGTGAAGAATGGGTCGAATATCTTCTCGAGGATATCTTCACTGATGCCGGTCCCCTGATCCCGCACTTCAATCACGGCGTTCGCCCCATTGCGGCGGGCGGAGAGCAAGATTTCTCCGCCTTGCGGCATCGCCTGAATGGCATTAATCGTTAGGTTTAAGAGGAGCTGGGTGAGCTGTTCGGAATCGCATTCAAACTCCGTCAAGTCATCGGAAACCTGTTTTCGAAACACAATCTGATTGCGTCGTACGGCATGCGCGGCTAGAGCGATTACCGAATCGAGGATTTGTTCCACACTTACGAGCGCGAACTCCGGAGCGCGAGGCCTGGCAAAGTTCAGGAAATTCGACAGCAATCGATTGAGACGCTGGCATTCCTTCTGGATGATCTGAAGGAACTCCGTTCTCCGCTCCACGGAAGCCGGTTCATGCAGGAGAACCGAAGCCGCGCCTTCAATACTGGCCAGAGGGTTTCTGATTTCATGAGCCAGTCCGGCAGATAACTGCCCCAGCGCGTACAGGCGCTCCGCCCGCTTCATCCGCTCAAAGTTGTCCTGCAATTCTCCATAGACCTGCGACAACTGTGCGGCGGTGTTTTGCAGGATCTTTTTCTGTCTGCGCTCCCGATCGGCCAGGAATCCGGCCGTCACGCCTGCGATACAAAAGAAGACCACCTCCGCGCACTGGTTGATCGAGTTGCTGGGTGAGAGCTTCCAGGTTGCTAGAATTTGCGGCAGGTATGCGAGCCCGGATAGAACCGCGGCGCCCAATCCTCCCTTCCACCCGAAATACAGCCCGGCGTAAACGACCGGCACGTAAAATAGCCGCTGAACAAGGTAATGAACTTGCACCATCGAGTCCGGTGTCAGGTAATGCACCAGGCTGATTGCCGCAATGACGGCTATGACGCCAACCACTCGCGCGATGTCGTTCCGAGCCATGCCGAACACAGACGGGCTATGATAGCGCGTCCGGTTCGCCGATGCTCTCCAGTTTCAGGCAGTTATCGCCTCGATCTGCCAGTTCATATACATGGCGCGGCTTATCCGCGATTCTTCTCAGCATCCGAAGCAGTTGCTGCTGGAGCCCAGCGACAGGCGCGCGAATACCGATAGGAAGATCGCCATATTGAACGAAATCGGGACTCAGCATATGGACCAGGGTCCGGCTGCCGGCTCCCGAGACCACCAGATGTAAAGGCAAAAAAATACCCGAAGCGCGATCAATTGCTGTTGCCTCTAACATGAACCGCGGATTATCGACCAGGAGAAGCCGGCAGGGCGACACCTGAATCTGAAGAGCGCGCTTGACCCGCTTGGCAGTATCGATTTCCGCAGCGATACAAAGCTGGTCATCACGGATAGCGCGACGGATTCGAGCCAGAGCCGAATCGAAGGGGGTGTCCAGCACAAATGCGGGCGCGTAATTGTCTACCGGTGTTAAGTCGACTTGTTGCATTTTGAAATTCTGCGCATATGTTCGCCCTGACGTAGTGCAACCCAAAGGCCATGAATCCACTTTGATCCAAGCGTCCCAAACAGCGATTTAGAACAGAAAAAGAGCCCGATTTTGTGCGAAAGAAGGCACCGCTGCGCGTTTTGAGGCGGCGGCTGGTTCACGGCGTCAGCGCTGGCCCAAGTACAATACGGTCGTGAAAATAGGAATGGTTGGACTTGGCTTTATGGGCGCCGTGCACCTGAGCGCGTACTCGAAGATTCCGGATGCCCAAGTGATAGCGGTCTGCACCCAAAGCGAGCGAGCCCTCTCGGGCGATTTGAACGCCGCCGGTGGAAATTTGAATCGCGATCTGGGTAAATTTGATTTCTCGGGTGTCAAGCAGTACCGGCACTGGCGGGAGTTGGTGCTAGATCCCGACCTTGAGATTGTGGACATCTGCCTGCCGACCGATTTGCATACAGCCGTTTCGATTGCGGCGCTGGCGGCCGGTAAGCATGTACTTTGCGAGAAGCCGATGGCGCTTACGAGCGCGGATTGCGATCGCATGCTAGCTGCGGCCCAAGAGAATAAGCGGATACTGATGATCGCGCAGGTTCTACGATTCTGGCCGGAATATGTCGCGCTTCGGGATTTTGTGGAAGCGGGGCAGTTTGGCGCCGTGCGCTCCGCAACGTTCACGCGCCAGTGCGGATTACCGGACTGGAGCAAATGGCTGCCGGTAACAGCGCGCAGCGGCGGAGCGGTAATCGACTTACTGGTTCATGATATCGACCAGGCAATTTCTTTGTTCGGCATGCCGCAGCGAGTCGCGGCCAAACAGTTGGGCGAGGTAGATGCTCTGACTGCGACATTGCTGTATGCGAACGGTCCTGAGGTGCGGATACAGGGTGGATGGTTTTTACCCGGCGCTCCTCTGCACATGAGCTTTCAAGTGCGCACCGAACGAGCGGAGATGGAGTTGACCCCCGACGGACTGATGTTGAACGACCAGACCGGCGAGCGAAAAAAGGTGGAAGTAAGCGGCGACGGGTACGAGGCGGAGATTTCATATTTCATCGGTTGTGTGCGACAGGGCAAGCCGCCGCAGCGATGCTTGCCACAGGACTCGGCGCGTTCGGTAAAAGTGGCGCTGCTGCTGAAACAATCGAGAGAAATGGGAGGAGAACAGTTGAAATGCTCGGACTAGAAGACCTGGAAATCGGATTGATGTTTTGGGCCGGTGCAGATGCCCGCGAGACGCTTCGGAAGGTGAAGGAGTTTGGGGTGCGCGCGGGGCAGCTTGGCTTCCCAGGGGCACTGCCTTTGGACGGCGCGGCGGAACGATGGGACGAAGCCTTGACTGGGGAGCAATTTACGCCAGTAACGGCCGTGTGCAGTTACGTGGGCGAGGACTATGCCGATATCCCGACCGTGCAGCGGACCGTAGGGCTGGTCCCTCCCGGTACTCGCGAGGAGCGGGTGAAGCGCACCAAGGCGGTGTCGGACACCGCGCGCAAACTGGCGATCGACAGCGTCGCATGCCACATCGGCTTCGTGCCCGAAGAACCGGATGATCCGGCCTACGCGGGAATTCGCGATGTCGCCAGAGAGATCTGCGATCACTGCGGCAAGAACGGCCAGTTCTTCACGCTTGAAACCGGACAGGAGCCCGCCAAAGTTCTGTTGCGTTTCATGGAAGACGTGAAGCGGCCGAACCTGCGGATCAATTTCGATCCAGCGAATATGATTCTCTACGGCACGGGCGATCCGATCGAGGCGCTGGAAGTGCTGGGGAGCTTGGTAATCTCCGTTCACTGCAAAGACGGCGATTGGCCGCCGGTTGATAAGCCGAATGCGCTGGGAGTGGAGCGCCCGCTGGGAGACGGGAGTGTTGGTATCCCGCGCTTCATTTCGAAGCTGAAGGAAGTCGGGTACCGGGGCGTTTTGAGCATAGAACGCGAAGAACCGGATCTAGCGCAGCGCGCGGCCGACATCCGAAAAGCAGTTGCATTGCTCAAACGCCTTACCGGGCGCGAGTAGCCGCTTTCTTCATCCATGCCTCGGTCTCCGGTTTGGAGAGAACTCCGGAAACCGCGCCGATCTTCTGAACGCTGAGGGCGGCGACTGCATTCGCGAAGCGGCCGGCTTCGGCCGGATTGGCTCCATCCAACGTGGCGGTAAGAAATCCGGCTGCAAAACAGTCGCCCGCGCCCGTGGTATCTCTAACGCTTACATCGAATGCCGGGCAGAGGACCTCCCGGTTCTCCGTGTAGATGGCACATCCGCGGCCGCCCAGTTTGAGGACAAGAGTGTGAAGACCATGCGCGAGCACAACTTTAGCGATTTGAGCGGGCTCCTCGGAGCCGGTGATCATGTGCGCCTCGACTTCATTCATAAACAGGAGATCGAGGTGTGGAAGGCAGGGCGCCAGAGTTTGCATCCAGCCGGCCTCCGGGTCCCAGTTGGTATCGAATGACGTTTTCAGACCTGCGGCGCGAGCCTGGATAAGCGGTTCCGGGCCGCGGGCGCGCAGTTGGGGCAGCACGAACATGCTGGCCAGGTGATAGTGCGTCATGCCATGGCAGAGTTCAGGCGTGAAGCGGATGGGCACCGCGAAAGCTTTGCGGCTGGCGCCCATCTGATGAAAGAACTTGCGTTCTCCCGAAGCTTTCACGACGCCGACGCTGGCCGAGGTGGGCGCATCGACCAGATCGATGTACGACAAATCGATGTGCGCCCGCTTTAAGGACTCAAGAACGAAGCGGCCCTGCGGGTCTGTACCGACAGAACCCAGAAGGCGCACGGGGGTGCCGAGCACGGCGAGAGCCCGAGAGGTATTAGCGCCGTTTCCGCCGGGATGACATTCAATGGAATCCACGAAGGTGGTTGCGCCCCAGTTGAGATCCTCGACGGGACTAACCAGCGTGTCGTAGACCAGATTGCCTGAACAGAGCACGCCGCGAACGTGCGAAGACATGGAATCAGAGTAGCGTATCCGGTAAGCAGCGGCATTGTACCGTAAGCAGATATGCCTCTTGTCCGCATGAGCCGCTTTCTGGCTGCAGCGGTGTGTACCGTGGCACTGCTGGGCCAGAACGCACCCTCCTCGCGCCACTTATTCATTCGGGTAGCTCTCGCAAACACTTTCGATAAGCCGGTTTCGGGGCGTCTGCTGATTTTCATTGAACCGGGAAGCGGAGCGCGCGAAGTGGATACAAACCCGTTTCATCCCCGGGCGGTCTCCGTTACGGCGAAAGAAGTGCACGACCTCTCGCCGGGAGCAGCCGTCGATGTTGACGCAGATGATATTGCCTACCCTGCCGCCATTTCGCAACTTCCGCGCGGAAACTATCAGGCGCAGGCCGTGATCGACCTTAATCATTCCTACAACTACGGCGGCCGCGCGCCGGGAGATCCCATTAGCGAAGTTACCCCTTTGACGCACTTCCCAGGCCCCTCGACGGAAAAGACAACGCTTACCCTGGCGAAGACGGTAGGGGAGCACCAACCGCCGAAGGGGGTCTTATCCGCTGCCGAACAAAAGGCAGCGGAAGCGGCTATTCGGACGGAAGACTTCGTTAGCCCCGTGCTTTCGCGGTTCTGGGGCCGGCCTATTCATATGCGCGCTTTGGTCGTCGAGTCCCCAGGCTACAAAACGTCCGCCGCGCGCCGGTATCCGACGGTCTATTTCACCCACGGCTTTGGCGGCCAGTTGCGCTATCTGCGAGTTGAAGCGGAACGACTGTATGCGCGAATGGCTGAAAAGAAGATGCCGCCGATGGTCTGGATCATGCTCGATGAATCCAGTCCGACCGGCACTCACGAATTCGCGGATTCGGTGAACAACGGACCTTGGGGTCAGGCGCTCACGAAAGAGTTTATTCCGTACCTCGAATCTCATTATCGGCTGGATCGTCGCTCGCGGGCCAGATTTTTGAACGGGCACTCCTCCGGAGGCTGGGCTACGCTCTGGTTACAGGTCACCTACCCGAAAGTCTTTGGCGGAACGTGGTCAACCTCGCCCGACCCAAGCGATTTCCATGACTTCACCGGGCCCAATCTCTATGCTCCGCACGCAAACGTATATCGCAGACCTGATGGCTCGCTTTATCCGCTGGTAAGAGATAAAGGCAAGGTTCTGGCGACCTTCGAAGATTTCGCGCATTTGGAAAAAGTGCTCGGTCCCTATGGCGGCCAGCTCGCCTCCTTCGAATGGGTATTTTCGCCGCGCGGGCCCGATGGCCGCCCGATGCAGATGTTCGACCGGACTATAGGCGATGTTCACCCGGAGGTCGTCCAAGCCTGGCAGAAATACGACATTGTGCATATTCTAAAGAGCAATTGGCCGAAGCTTGCGCCCGATCTGAACGGAAAGATTCACGTCATTGTGGGCACTGCCGACACTTTCTATCTCGACGGCCCGGCGCATCTGCTTAAGGCAGCGCTCGATTCCTTGCACGCCAACGCTCAAGTGACGTTTCTGGAAGGCCGGACCCACATGGATCTCTACAAGGTTGGCGACGACCCACGCGGATTATACGATCAGATCGCGAACGCAATGTACCGGACCTGGCTCGCCTCTGAGCGGTCCGGACCGGTCAGGATCTCTTCGGCGCTGCCCTTCCGATTTGCGCCCGCAGCCCGGAAGTGGTCTAATGGGGTTGTAGCGGCGAAGTGAAAAGTGGGCGAAAAGCCCACTTTTTTATTGCTCGCACGTGGTTGCGATGCTGACGGCAGAAAAGAACGGGATTGTTGATCGAATCACCGGAGTGGCGGAACGCGCCACCGCCGGAACCGATATCGAGATCGTCGAAGTGCAATTGCGCGGCGGCGGCAAAGCCCGTTTACTACGCGTCTACATTGACAAGCCGGGCGGGGTGACGCATGGCGATTGCGAGCTGGTGTCGGAACGTTTGGGCAAGCGGCTCGACGAAGAAGATATTGTCCCGGGTGATAGTTATACGCTGGAGGTCAGTTCTCCTGGGGTTGAGCGAAACTTGCTCAAACCGCGGGATTTCCAACGTGTAGTCGGTCAGAAGATACGGCTCGCGCTTCAGGAGCCCATTCAGGGCCGCAAACACCTGGAAGGCAAGCTGGCGCAAATTGCGGCCGATGCGCTTGAACTGGAGATTGCACCGGGTGACCTGGTGCATATTCCCTTCGAGCAGGTGCAGAAGGCGAAATTGAAGTTCGAGTGGTAAGTCCCCCGAGCCTTCGAGCACTTTAGAGATCCACCAATTAGAAGAGGTTTTTACGTGGCTTCCATTTATCAGTCCATCGAAATTCTCAGCAAGGAGAAGGGTATCGATCCGCAGATTGTGCTTGACGCTGTCAAGGACGCCATGCTGGCGGCTGCTCGCAAGCATTTCCGATCGCAGGAAGACCTGGTTGCCGATTTAGACGAGAGCACTGGGAATATCCAGATCTACAGCATCCGGCAGATTGTCGATACAGTGGAAGACCCGTTGAAGCAAATCAGTCTTTCCGCGGCCCGGAAAATCGATCCGAACGCTGAAATCGGGACGGAAATTAAGCAACCCAAGCCGACCGAGGCGCTGGGACGCATTTCAGCGCAAACTGCCAAACAGGTAATTTTGCAAAAGGTGCGGGAGGCGGAGCGCGATACCGTTTACTCGGAATTCCAGGGTCGTCAGGGCGAACTGGTGAACTGCGTCGTAAAGCGCCTGGAGGGACAGGACTACATCGTTGACATGGGCAAGACGGAGGCTCGGATACCCAAGAAGGAGCAATCGCGCGTCGAGAACTTCAGTATTGGAGACCGGGTCCGCTGCGTGATTAAGGGTGTTGACCGGGGCGGGAAGAGCCCGGGCGTGGTGGTGTCTCGCGCAGCTCCGGAGCTGGTCATGCGTTTATTCGAGCAGGAAGTTCCGGAAATATACGACAACACGGTTTCAATCAAAGCGTGCGCGCGCGAAGCCGGGGAACGCACCAAAATTGCGGTGTTCAGCCGTGACCGCGACGTGGACAGCGTAGGCGCGTGCGTCGGAATGAAGGGCATGCGGGTGCAGTCCATCATTCGCGAGCTGCGCGGAGAAAAGATCGATATCATCGAATACTCCGACGACCCGGTCCAATATGTAACTAAGGCATTGAGCCCGGCTAAAATATCGCGCGTCACGATTGTCGATTCCGTAGACAAGCACATGGAAGTGGTTGTGGAGGATCTGCAGCTTTCGCTGGCTATCGGCAAGCGCGGGCAGAACGTTCGGCTGGCCGCGAAGTTGATCGGCTGGAAGATCGATATCAAGAGCGAGGAAGAGAAGCGGCGGGAGTTGGACGTCCGGATGGCCGACATGGTGATCTCCGGCGCTCCTGTATCGGTCTTGATCGATCATGGATTGCCGGAAGCGATTGTCGAGATGCTGGTCGGAGCGGGTATCGGAACGGTGGAGCGCCTGGGCTCCATGACCCCGGAAGAATTAGAAGAAATTCCGGGTATCGATGAAGAAGTGGTTACGCAGATCCAGTCCGTGGTCGTTTCCTTCTACGGTCAGTACGAGGAGACGGGTGAAACGGAAATGGCCCCTGCCGGCGCCGAAGAAATCGAAGAAGTTATCGACGCGGGCGCTCCAGTGAATAATGGAGATGGCTTTTCGGGTGATAATGAGAATCTGGAGCTGTTTGAAAACATCGAAACTGGTGTGCTCGAACATGACCTGGCCCGGCATGAAACGGTGTTGCTCGACAACACGGATGAAGGTGAAATGCTGGACTTGGGGCGCGTTGAGGGACTTTCCGGAGCGCCTTCAACGCTTCGAGATTTCGTGGAATCGGATGAAAACGGCAAACCCGCTGCGTCTGATACCATAAAAAATACTGAATAATCGCGACAAGTAGCAGTAATTTAAGGAGTTATCTAGCAGTCTCTTCTATGAAGAAAATCAGGATCAACGAGCTGGCGCGGGAGCTTGAAGTCAAACCGGGTGTAATTCTCGAACTGCTGCCGGAACTGGGTGTGCAGGAGAAGAAGACCCATTCCAGCTCGGTCGACGAAGATGTCGCCCTGGAGTTGCGGCGGCGTCTTGCGGGACCTGATGGGTCTTCACGAGGCGAAGCAGACGAAGGGTTTGCGAATCACAACGGCCAGCGAGAGCGCGCCGCGAATGTCGCTACGGAGGCAAATGCCACGACTCTGGCCGCGCCCGTAACGGGGTCTCGGGATCTGTCGGCCAGCTCCGAGCCGCACAAGACTGCCCCGCGAACAACTTTGAGCCAGCCCCAGCAAACTCCGACTCGAGAAGCTTCATTTATGTCAGCACCTTCGGCGGAAGCGCCGGCAGCCTCTGGTTCCCTCGCGCCGGAATCACCGCAGAGCGGCGGCATTACCGAGCCGGAGCGCGCGGTACCTGCATTCAGGCCAGTGCGCCCACCCCTGGGCGGCGGCGGAGCGGTTCATCCACCTCTGGCGCATCAGCCTGGGCAGCCTCCGGCCTCAATTCCGCCGAGTCGAACCATATCTGTTCCGGCGAGGCCTGCACCCTCGGCAGCACCAAGATCGAGCCCATCTTTTCCGGGGACCCCTCCGGCGGGTGCGGGGCTCCCTCCGCCCGGCCCAGGGAATCTTCCGGCCGGGCCACGCCAGCCGCTGCCACCTGAAACTCCTCGGCCCTCTATCCCTGAGCGAGGTGCGCGGGCGGCTTCGGCGCCCGAATTCCAACCGCGTCCGCCGGTTCACCAGCCGCCAGGACCCCCCAGTCTGCCGGCTCGGGCGCCGCAACCTCCGACGCACGTCGTAGCGCCTGGCGCTCCACAAGCTGGTCCTCCACAGGCTGGTGCTCCACAAGCTGGTTTACCTCATTCGGCCGGCGGCCCGGCTGTGCCCGGTGCGCCGATTCCACAAAGGCCGCCGCGCCCTTCGCCCGGATTGACGCCGGGTGCGCCGATTGCGCCGCGGCCAGCGAACGCACGAGCGAATTTGGCCGGGCAACCGGCAGCCCGGCCGGTAGTGCCTCCGCGCCAGGACATTCTGCAGCGCTTGAATAAGCAACCCGCGCGGCCCGGGCCCGCTGCCCCGGCAATGCCGAGGCCGGGCACGCCGCCGGCTCGCCCACCAGCGCCAGGCCAGCCTCTGTATCGCGGCCCCGTTCGCCCCGGTCAACCGCTTATGCGCGGACCAGGCGCGCCGGGCGCGCCAGGACAAGTAACTCTGCGCCGTCCGGGCGGCATCCGGCCGATGCACCCGACCGCATTGCGGCCGGAATCCGCGACCCCGCTCCCCACCGAGCAGCAGCGGAGACACCAGGCCAAGCCTGGGGTGCGCGGCATCCCGAGAAAACGAGAAGATCTCGAGGAGGGGAACCTTCGCCAGCGTGTCTCCAAACGGCAAGCTATCGCTGAGCCGCCTCCGATTGATCGCGAGATCATGGTTTCAGAAGGCATCACGGTTAAGGAGCTTTCAGAAAAGCTTGGCGTGAAGGCCAACCTGGTTATCAAGAAGCTGGTGGAGAGGAAGATCTTCGCCACGATTAATCAAACCCTGGATGTGAAACTGGCCGAGGCGCTGGCGCGTGATTTCGGAGCCTCAACAAATCAAGTCAGCTACGAGCAGGAGTCCACCCAGGATATCGAGCAGGCCGAAGAGACGGCCGATCTGGTGAGGCGTGCGCCCGTGGTAACCATCATGGGCCACGTCGACCACGGAAAGACCTCTCTGCTGGACGCAATTCGCCAAACCAATGTGGCGGGCCGCGAGGCAGGCGGCATTACGCAGCATATCGGCGCGTATTACATCGAGAAGAACGGCCGCAAAATCGTTTTCATCGACACTCCGGGACACCAGGCGTTCACCCGGATGCGCGCTCGCGGAGCCAAGGTAACCGACATTGTCGTGCTGGTGGTTTCAGCCGATGATGGCGTTATGCCTCAGACGCTTGAGGCGATCGATCACGCCAAGGCAGCTGGTGTGCCAATGATCGTTGCTATTAACAAGATTGACAAGCCCGACGCACAGCCCGAGCGAGTGAAGCAGCAGCTTGCCGACCGCGGACTGTTGGCGGAAGACTGGGGCGGCGACGTCGTTATGGTTCCGGTATCGGCCAAGATGGGTCAGAATCTGGATCTGCTGCTGGAGATGATTCTGCTGGTAGCGGACATTCAGGATCTGAAAGCGAATCCCGCGCGCCCGGCAGTTGGAACCGTGCTCGAAGCAAAGCTGGATAAAGGCCGCGGGCCGGTTGCCACGATGCTGGTGCGGAACGGCACGCTTCGGACTGGTGACTTTTTCATTTGTGGCGCGCTTTTCAGCAAGGTCCGCGCGATGTTCGACGATCGTGGAAACCCGGCCAGGGAAGCCGAGCCGTCCATGCCGGTTGAAGTCATCGGTCTCGATAGTCTTCCCGAAGTTGGCGACAACTTTCAAGTGGTTTCGGATACCTCCAAAGCCAAGCAAATTGTTATTTATCGCGAAGCGAAGGCTCGCGACGCCGCTATGGCCAAGGGTGCTCGCGTCGCAACTTTGGCGTCCCTGAACGAGCAGTTCCGGGAAGGCCAATTGAAGGATCTGAACCTGATCATCAAGGCCGACGTGGGCGGTACTGCCGAAGTCCTTTCCGACACCTTGCAGCAGCTTTCAAACGAGAAGGTGCGTGTGCGGGTGCTGCGCGCCGGCGTCGGCGCAATCACGGAAGACGACGTTCTGCTGGGATCGGCGTCGGAAGCTCTGATCATTGGCTTTAACGTTCGCCCTGAGCGGAATGCTCAGACAACCGCCGAACAGCAGAGAGTGGATATCCGGCTTCATAGCATCATTTAT
>DATIMA010000199.1:0-5162 GCA_035475915.1 Bryobacteraceae bacterium | reverse complement strand
CGTTTTTCAAGGAACGCGACGGCTCCCTCGCGAAAATCATTCGAGTCTCCGAGTTCGCGCATGAAGTCGCGCTCGAGGTCCAATTGCTGGTCGAACGTGTTGTTGCCGGAAGCGTAAATCGCCTGTTTGATTCGCGCCAGTGCCCGCGTGGGCCCGGCGGCAAGCTGCTTGACGACCGCATCGACCGCCGGCCTGAACTCCGCATCATCAATACACCGCCAGATGAGACCCCAGGAGGCCGCTTCTTCTGCCGTGATCTTGTCGCCCAGCATGGCCAGACCCATGGCGCGCGCCGTGCCAATCAGTCGTGGCAGAAAATATGTTCCCCCGGTATCGGGGATCAGGCCGATTTTGCTGAAAGACTCGATAAAGCTGGCGGATTTCGCGGCAATGACCAGATCGCACGCGAGCGCGACATTCGCGCCGGCGCCCGCGGCCACTCCATTCACCCCGCACACAATCGGTACCGGTAAAGATCGCAAGCGGCGCACCAGCGGGGCGTAATACATCTCGATGGATGCGCCCAGATCAACCGGTTTACCGGGAGCAACCGCGCGGTCCGACAGGTCCTGTCCAGCGGAAAATGCCCGGCCCGCTCCCGTCAGCAGGAGGGCACGGACCCCCGCATTACTTGTCACTTCATCCAGCGCGGCCTGGATTTCTAGGTGCATCTGGACATTGAAGCTGTTCAACTTCTCCGGGCGATTCAGCGTCAGCCGCGCTGCCGCGTCGCGAACCTCGAATAGGATCGTCTCGTACGGCATCGGATCAAGCGTGAGCCCGGCTCTGTGCCACACGAAAGCGGTTCGCGACAAAAGCCGTATCGGTAAGCGAAGAATTTGCGGCAGGGTTCGCGCCGGTTCCGTGAAAGTCGCTGTAAGCAGCCGACTGGTTCACAAACACGCCTCCGGTCAGGTTGCAGGAGAGCGCCACACCGGCCTCGGCGGCAGCCTCGCGCGCTTGTTCCAGCATCCGGTCGTCAGCCGAATAAACCGACATAGTAAGTGCGCCATGCTCCATCGCGCCGCGCCGAGCCATGCTGATGGCCTCGTTGGTATCCGCTGTTGCGATCACAAACGCAATCGGCCCGAACAGTTCGCGCATAAACTTCGATTCATCATCCGCATCCGCCTTCAAAAGCAGCGGTGTGCGGATGCGCGCGTCTTTGAACTGCGGATGCTCTACAGGCTTGCTGTCAATGACGACCTCTCCGAGCGAACGCGCCTCGCCGATGCGCCGCAGAATGGTTTCGTTCTGAATCGCCCCCAATATTTCGACCGCACGCGCCTGATCGCTAAGCAGCTTTCCGATTCCCTGGCCGATGGCGGAAGCAACCTGATCGAAGCTTAAATGCCCCTCCGGCGTGGCAATGCCGGATTTCGGAACATAGATGTTCTGCGGCGCGGTACACATCTGAGCGGAATACAGCGACAGCGAGAAGGCGAGGTTCCGGATCATGCCTTTGAAGTCATTTGTCGAATCGATGATGACCGGGTTCACGCCGGCTTTCTCGGTGAACACGATCGCCTGCCCCGCATAGCGCTCCAGCCACTCTCCATGTTCGGAGCTGCCGGTAAAATCGATGATCTTCACTTCGGGCCGCAGCGCGAGCGTTTGCGCAACGTCTTCATCCTTCCCGTGTGCCACCAGCGTGACCACGTTCGGATCGAAGCCGCCGTCGGCCAGCACTTGCCGGATTACTTCCACGGTGATGGCGAGCGGCAAAATCGCGCCGGGATGCGGTTTCACGATAACGGCGTTGCCCGTTGCAAGATCGGCGAACAGGCCCGGATAACTGTTCCAGGTGGGAAACGTACAGCAGCCAATCACCAGCCCAATGCCGCGTGGGATCACTCTATACTGCTTTTCCATTCGAAGCGGCTCGTTCTTGCCCTGCTGCTTTTCCCAAAGCACGGATTGCGGAATCCGGCTCATCTCCGACCACGCATAGGCGACGGCTTCCAACCCGCGATCTTGCGCGTGCGGCCCGCCAGCCTGAAAAGCCATCATGAACGCCTGCCCGGTTGTGTGCATCACCGCATAGGCCATTTCGAAGCTCTTACGGTTCAGCCGGACCAGTGCCTCCATAGCAACGCCCGCCCAGGCTTCAGGGCCCGCTTTCCGCCACGCTTCACTCGCCTTCTGAACCGCTGGCAGAAGCAGGTCGATGTCCTCTTTCGGATAAGTGATCGCAAGAGGGAATCCGAACGGTGATTCCTCTTCACCGGTCTGGCCGGCGCTTCCGGGCTGGTCGAGAACAAACGGCTTATTCAGCCGCGCTTCGAACGCCCGCTTACTATCTTCATTGGCGGTTTCGCCATACGCCTTCGGGCTCGGCATCTCGGCGAACGGGCTCCAATAGCCGCACCTCTGAATAGCCTCCAATGCGTCTTGCAGCAGCTTTTTGTGGGTTTCAAAGAAATTGTTTGGCACGGTTCCTCACTCAGGAGTCCTGGTCGAAATCGACTTTCACTTCGGGCGTCAGCGGATAGCTTTGGCACGTGAGAATGAACCCCCGCGCCACTTCGTCCTCTTCCAGCGCATAATTCGCGTCCATCTTTACCTGGCCTTCTATCAACTTGGCCCGGCAGGTCGCGCAGACTCCGCTCTTGCAAGAATGGGGCAGGTCGATTCCGCGGTTCAGTCCCGCATCCAGGATGGTCTCTGAATCCTTTTCCATGGAAAAGCTATGCTCTCTGGCGTCCGCCAGGAGCGTCACCCGGCACTCCTCGGCAGGAGAAGCTGTCAGCGGCCCCGCCGCCTCGCGATCCAGGGTGGATGGAGTAAACAGCTCTACTTTGATGTGCGCTTCGGGAATCCCAAGCTGCTTTAGGCTCGGAATCATATCGTCTACCATCGGGCGCGGTCCGCACAAGAAAACGTAGTCGACTCGCCCCGGCCGGCAGAATTGCTGGAGCAATCGCGCGGCCCGGTCGCCCGTCATGCGGCCGTTCAGCAAATCGATGTCCTGGTGCTCGCGCGTCATGATGTGAATCAGGCTGAAACGGTCGAGATGCACGTCTTTCAATTCCGCCAGTTCTTCGCGAAACATGATGGTGCTCGATGTACGGTTCCCGTAGAACAGCGTGAATGTGCTGTTCGGCTCCGTGAGGAGCGTCGTCGTGATCAGAGAGAGCACCGGCGTAATGCCGCTTCCGACCGCGAACGCGACGTAATGCCGCACTTGCTGCGGGCAAAGGTTCACATGGAAGCGCCCTTCAGGCGGCATCACTTCTAGCATCGAGCCGGGCTTCAGATTCTCGGCAGCCCAGTTCGAGAAGATACCGGTCGGCGTCCTCTTGATGCCAACACGTAATCGGCCATCCTGGACACCGGAACAGATCGAGTAGGACCGCTGCACCTCTTCTCCGCCAATTCGGGCGCGCAGCGTCACGTATTGACCCTGAATGAAGCGGAACGTTTCGCGCAGCTCTGCGGGAACCAGAAAGATGATCGTGAAAGCATCTCTGGTCTCCGGCTGCACGCTCGCGACTTTAAGCGAGTAAAACCGGTTCCGCCCGGCGGGCGTAGGCGCCTCCACGGCGGCGGTATCAATGCTGCTTGAAAGCATCGAATGGCTCCCGGCAATTGAGGCATTTGTACAGCGCCTTGCAGAGGCTCGAACCGTAGCGGCTCACCAGCACAGTGGATTGCGATCCGCAGTGCGGGCAGGCGACAGGCTCCGGCTTCGCGGGCGCGCGCTTAATGCCGGTCGCAGGCACCAGCGATTGCGGCGGCGCAATTCCGTACTCCCGAAGGCGCTGTTTGGCTTCATCCGATAGCCATTCCGTGGTCCAGGCAGGCGATAGCTTCGTTTCGAGCCGCAATTTCTCGATCCCGCGCCTCTTCAGGCTCGAACGAATCTCTTCTGCAATCACGTCGATCGCCGGGCAAGCGGAATAGGTCGGGGTGATGGTGATTGTAACCTGCTCCGGCTCCGTGCGAACCTCGCGAACGATCCCCAGATCGACAATCGAGAGCGCCGGAAGCTCGGGATCCGCGATCTCCCGTAGCCAGCTCCAGATTTCAGCAACAGATGGTGCCGCTGTTACCATTGCGCTCCCGGGTAGGCTCGCTGCAGGAACTGCATTTCGGCTAAAAGGTATCCGAGACTTTCGCTGTGGACGCCCTGCTTACCGCCGCGCTGCATCCAGCTCTCGCCCGGCACGGCAAGTGTTGCCTCAGTAAGTGTTTTCGTGACGTGTTCCATCCACGGTCCGCGCAAGCCCTCCAGATCGATGCCAACGCCGCGCTCTGATATGTCCGTATCGACCGCGTCCATCTGAAACAGTTCCCCCGTGTACATCCACAGATCGTCGAGCGCGCGCTGCATGCGCTCGTGACTCTCGGGCGTTCCATCTCCCAACCGGATTAGCCAATCCGTGCTCCGCTGCAAGTGATAGCTGACCTCCTTGAAGGCCTTTTCCGCGATGCCGGCTACGCGCTCGTCCCGCGAGTTCCTGAGGTCCCGCAGCAGAAAGTAATGCCAGGCATCGAAATAAAACTGCCGAGCCATCGTCATTCCGAAATCGCCGTTTGGCTGCTCCACCAGCAGCACATTTCGAAACTCACCTGCATCGCGCAGGTAGGCAAGCCGGTCCTCATCGCGTCCGCGACCTTCCACCTCGCCCGCATACGTGAGCCACAATCGCGCCTGCCCTAGCAGGTCCAGCGCGACGTTCGTCAGCGCGATATCTTCTTCCAGCACCGGCCCGTGCCCGCACCACTCCGCCACGCGCTGGCTGAGGATCAGGCAGTTATCGCCCAACCGAAGCACGTATTCAAACAGCGGCTTGTCCGCGGCAGCGGCGTTCAAAGCTTCTTCACCTCTTCGGGCACATCGTAGAACCCCGGGTACCGGTACACTTTGCTGTTGGCCGGCTCGAAAAGAATCTCTTTGTCGCGCGGGCTGCTGGCCGTAATATCGGAAGAACGCACTACCCAGATGCTCACGCCCTCATTCCGGCGGGTATAAACATCACGCGCGTTCTTCAAGGCCATCTCGGCATCAGGAGCGTGCAGACTCCCTGCATGTTTGTGCGCCAGACCGTTCTGGGTGCGAATAAAAATCTCCCAAAGCGGCCAGTCGGTCCCGCTCTCGTCTGCCGCGCTGTTAGGCTGCCTCTCGGCTGGCCTGTTTTCGGGCATATGCCGCCGCGCCT
>DATIMA010000198.1:0-11720 GCA_035475915.1 Bryobacteraceae bacterium | reverse complement strand
GATTGGCAACGCACCCGGGCCTATCAAGTTGGCTTAGCGGGGCTCTACCTGAACCTAAAGGGTCGGGAGGCCGGCGGTACGGTTGCGCCGGGAGCGGAAGCGGAAGCTTTGAAGAGAGAACTCGTCGAACGCCTCGCGAACCTCTTCGATAATGAACGCGGCGAAGTGGGAATTCGAACCGTATACGCAACCAGCGATCTGTATAAAGGACCGTACGCCGCGGAAGCGCCCGACCTGATTGTTGGATATAACGAAGGCTATCGAACGTCGTGGGACGCAGCGGTAGGTCAGGTTTCCGCCAGAGCGTTTGAAGACAACCGCAAGGCCTGGAGCGGCGACCATTGTGTGGACCCAAAACTGGTACCGGGTGTCCTGTTCAGCAATCGCAAGCTAGAGGCCGAGGACCCAGGAATCGAAGATATGGCGCCGACCGCGCTGCATTTATTCGGAATGGAGCCGCCCCATTGGATGGAAGGCAAGCCCCTGTGTGTCGATGCCGGTTAGCGGGAACCGGGGCTCAGCGCCGGATCTCATTGTTGGCTATTATCCCGGCTATCGCGCTCCTGGCAGACTGCTCTCGGAGGCGTGCCGCCAGAATTAATTGTGGACAGCACGGACGAATGGCGGGGGGACCATTGCATCGCGCCGCAGTTCGTCCCGGGCGTGCTGCTCAGCAACCGGAAGAGCAATATTTCCGGTCCTCATCTCTACGATTTGACGGTTACGATGCTTTCCGAATTCGGCATATCCAAACCTGCGCAGATGATCGGCCGTCGATTTACTGATTGGCTAGGTATTTGGAGGAACGCGCGAAATGTTCAAAACAACACTCAAATTCGACAAGACTCTGATGGAGCGTATCAAGAAGTGCAGTGACCTGGCAGGATATAGCTCGCCAGAGGAGTTTGTTCAGCACATCGTGGAAAAGGAACTTGCGCGGCTCGAGGACACGGAGTCCGATGAGGAGATTGTCAAGAAAATGAAGGGACTCGGTTATCTGGAGTAGTCTGCCATGCTTGGTCTGGCTGGGCTTGGAATCGCGCTCGGGTTTACGCTACTACTGCTGCTGCGAGCGGTTTCCAATCAGGAAGCAATCCGGAACATCCGACGCCAGATTCAGGCGTGTCTCTATGAACTCCGCCTCTTTGTAGATGAGCCGGGCCTTATTTGGCAGGCGCAGGGCCGGTTGCTACGGCTAAACCTGCATTACCTGGGCTTGATGCTGCGACCGGCGCTGATTCTTGCTCTTCCCATGCTGGTTCTGTTCTCGTTCCTGGAACCCTTTTATGGAAAAGCGCCGATCCCCGTCCGCAGCCAGTCCATCGTGACTGTCAAACTACGGCATTCCCCCGGGGCGTTAATCGCGACGCCGGTTCTGCAGGCGCCGGATGGAATTCAGGTGGAATCGCCGGCAGTGCGTATGCATGAAACCGGCCAGGTTTGCTGGCGGATTCGCGCCGTCAAACCAACCTCGGGAATGCTGCGGGTTGTTTTCCCGACCGAGATTGTTACGAAGCGAATCGTCTCGGGAATCGGCCCCGAATTTCTATCCATGCAGCGTGTCCGGTTGTCGTGGCGATTGCTGTTGCATCCAACAGAGCATCCTCTGCCGGCCGGAAATGTAGATTGGATCGCAATTGACTATCCTTCCCGGACAATCGGATGGCTGGGATTCGAGTTGCCGTGGTTTATCTGGTTACTTCTCTTTTCCATGGCAACCGCGCTGGTGTTGATGCGACCTTTGCGAATCACGTTTTGATTCGCAAGACCTGGCGCGCTTGATAGGATGCACGTTAGTGAGGTGGGTGCTCGTTTTCCTGGCGGCTATCAGCCTGGAAATTGCTCCGGCGATTTCCATTGCCGCCTCAAACTCCGGTTCAAGACGCTCTGGTGCAAATCACCCGGTTTCAAAGCGGGCTCGGCACACGCCGCGGGCGCGGACTCGGCACAAGTCTCACGCGCGATCCAGGCATACGCGCCGGCGCTACCGAAGAGTCAGGCGGCGCACCTATCAATTGCATCCGACAGCGGCGCGCTATAAGCAAATCCAGCAGGCGCTGGCGGACAAGGGCTTTTACCGTGGAGAGATCGATGGAGAGTGGGGACCGCGTTCCGTTTCCGCTTTACAGCGCTTTCAAACCGCGCGAGGAATCGATAGCGAAGGGAAGATCACCGCGCTCGCCCTGATCGGCCTTGGTCTGGGTCCGAAGCACACTCACAGCGTCGTTCCGGTGGTGGCTCCCGGAACAACCCGACCGGAGGATGATTCCGAAATCAGCGAAGAGAAACAGGAGTCCTCTCCATTGCCGGAGGATGAGGGTGGCCCGCGCTGATCCATGGGAACATCTGCGGCATTGCGCATTGGATAGATCGATGCGAGCACTGGTGTTCGCATTCGCTTTGCTCACGCTCGCGTCGTGCGTAAAGCAGCGTGGTCTGGGATCATTCCACGTCCTCCCCCGTACTCCGAATTATTTGCTGCGATCGCCGGATTCCACCGACACACCATTTCCTGAAATACTGCGCGACTACAACGGCTTTGAACCCGGCCAGAGCTGGATGGACCTGCGCCCGAAGATGGAACTCAGCATCGAGAATGCGTACTACCAGGATGGAATGCCGAAGCGAGGACTTAAGGGTTTTATAGGGACGGAGGTGGCGCGCTACCTGGTACAGCCGCGAGGGTTTCGTCTGCTTTCGGTCCAGCCGATGAAAAATCGCCCCGCGGATCAAGTGCCCGTTCAGCAGCTCATAAGGCCGCCGCAGACACGCCATTCCTACTACCGGTTCTACTTTGAGATTCTCTTCAAGCGAGCATCTGAGACCCGCGGCTCCGTTCTGCTGGGCGCCAACTCAAAAGATCAACTGGACCGGCTTGCTAGCCGGCTGCTCACCGACCCGGATTCGGTTTGCGGCGGTCAATCTAAACGATGCACGATCTTCCCCGAGGCCTGTTCGGTATCGGTCGAAATGGAGGTTGTGGTCAATGGCGCCTCCAGAAGCATTCCCTGGGGCAGCCGGCTCGCCGCTGTTGCAGAACATCCGCATAAACTGGAATTATGGCGTCTTTACAACGGCCGCTTGACTCTCGTTGAACTCGATTTGAAAGATGCTAATGCCCTTCGTCTGCCCTTGCTGCCGGGTGACCGCATCAATTGGCGCTAGCACGGAAATTTTTCTGGATGTTTGGAGGAAAAAACGGCGTTGGAGCGGGAGACGGGATTCGAACCCGCGACATCAACCTTGGCAAGGTTGCACTCTACCAGCTGAGTTACTCCCGCTTGGAAGGTCTAAACGACATTCTCTGACGACTTTGTTACGAAAGTCAATTCATGTGATTGTAACCTTGGAGTTTACTCCCTGGAACCAGTGCGCCGCAGGCCATTTTTTATCCGGGCGAGCATCTTCTACTTGATTGTAAACCAAACGGATTCAGCAGCTTACAAATCCCTCAGATTTCTCTTTCAAAAACTGCTCTCTGTGATAGACTGAGTTTTCCGAAGAACGGAAACGCTTCCCCCAAACGATCGCTGGCCCATAGGTGGCGGCGAAAAAAAGCCTCACAGGCCATCCTCCCGTTATATTTTCCACAAGCGTGGAAAACCTGTGGGAAACGTCTGCCGCCTTCGGGACAAAAGGAGTCGCACTTTTTGGGTGACGCTTGGGAACAGATCAAGAATTGGCTGGCTGTCAGGCTCAGCGAAGGGGCATACCAGAATTGGTTTTCTCAGACTGCCCTCGGCTCGTTGCGTGATGGAGAACTCACAGTCCGGGTTCCGAACGAAACCACGGAGGCCTGGATCCGGCAGGAATACACGTCGCACATTCGAACGGCGATCCAGGAACTGAACCTCCCCATTCGCCGCATCCAGTATGAGGTCGAGGCGCTGGCCAGCGCAGCCGCGGCCGGACATGGCGGAAGCGCCCTTCGGAGCGCTGGCGGCCGCGCATCGTCAAGCGAGCCTACTTTTGAAAACGGGGCGGCGTGGCTGAACCCCCGGCTTACCTTCGATACCTACGTTGTCGGAGCCTCCAACCAACTGGCGCACGCAGCGGCGCAGGCGGTTGCCAAGATGCCGTCGCGCAGCTACAATCCCCTGTTCATCTATGGCGGCGTCGGGATCGGCAAGACCCACCTGATGCACGCAATTGGCCGCAGCCTGCTGGATAATTTTAGTGGTCTCAACGTCGTATACACGTCGAGCGAGCGATTCATGAACGAGATGATCAATTCAATCAAGCTCGATCGCATGTCGCTTTTTCACCGGCATTACCGCTCGGCCGATGTGCTGCTGGTCGACGATATCCAGATCATCGCCGGCAAGGAGCGTACGCAGGAAGAGTTTTTTCATACTTTCAACGAGCTGTACGATCACCAGAAGCAGATCGTAATTTCGAGCGATTCTGCTCCCAGCCAGCTCCCTGGATTGGTCGAGAGACTTCGATCGCGCTTCGAGTGGGGGCTGATCGTGGATGTCCAGGCGCCCGATCTCGAAACCAAAATGGCAATTCTGGACAAGAGGGCCGAATCCGAAGGCGTCAACCTGCCGCAAGATGTTCGGATTTTTATTGCCACCAAAACCAAGTCCAACGTTCGCGAACTGGAAGGCGCATTAACCCGGCTGATCGCTATCTCATCCATTACGGGGCAGCCCATCACGCTTGCCATGGCGCAGCAGACGCTGAAGCATTTGAACGTCGGCTCCGAACGCAAAATCACGGTGGAATCCATTCTTCGGGCTGTGGGTGAACGCTTTTCGCTTCAGACCACTCAGCTCAAGATGAAGAGCAACACGCGTCAGATTGCCTATCCCCGGCAGATTGCAATGTATCTGGTGAAAGAACTCACCCACGCTTCTCTACCCGAGATCGGGCGCTATTTTGGCGGCAAGCATCACACGACCGTGCTCCATTCCGTGCAGAAAATTGAGGAGCTGCGGCAGCATGATGAGGATTTGAACAGCCTTATCCTGTCGCTAATGGACTCACTTCACTAGGCTTATGGCTGTTTTCCACATCAATACCCAAAGACAGCCCGTGCAAGCCTGTTCAAGACCGGCAGCAGCTCATTTTTTACAGATTTTCATCCCTGCTAATCCACAGGCTGAAACACACGGAAGCGGCAGTTTTTGCTATAATTTAGAAAGAATTCAACATTTCCACAAAGCCTACTCATACGGTTCTCTACTAAGACTTAAGTAATACCCGTTTAAGGAAGAATATTGCGCAGCGGCGCAAGGGAGCCTCAACTACACAAGCTATGGAATTCTCGGTTAGCAAGTCAGATCTGGTACGCGAGCTGGGACTCACTCAGGGCGTGGTGGAGAGGAAGACCACCATCCCGATCCTCTCGAACATTCTGATCGAAACAGATCAGGATCAGGTATGGCTCACCGCCACCGACCTGGAATTGGGCATCCGTTGCGCGTGCCCGGCCCGAATCAAGAAGGATGGCGCGGGCACCATCCCGGCTCGGCGGCTGCTCGATTACGTGCGTCTCCTTCCGGATGCGGATGTTCAGGTGAAGCTCGCCGAAAATCAGTGGGCGAGTTTTGTTTGCGGCCGTTCGCGTACCCGCATTGCGGGTATGTCGCGCGAAAGCTTTCCGGAACTCCCGGAGATGCCGGAGCCATTCGCCCAGATTCCGCTCAGCCTCATTGCGCACATGATTGGCGGCACGATTTTTGCAATTTCGGCCGAAGAATCGCGCTTCACGCTGAACGGCGCACTCTTGCTTCTGAGAGACACCGGCGTAGTGATGGTGGCGACCGATGGACACCGCCTCGCCCTGGTCGAGCACCAGATTGCCTTGCCCGGGCTGACGGCCTCCTATCGCGCGCTGTTGCCCAAGAAGGCGATGAGCGAAATTCAGAAGCTCGCCAGCGATGATCCCGAAAAGCAGGTGGAGTTCTCGGGAAACGAAAATCATCTGTTCTTTCGGATCGATAAACGGCTGCTGCTTAGCCGCAAGTTGACCGGAAACTTCCCCGATTATGAACGCGTTCTGCCCAAGGAGCATGCGCACTCGCTTGTCTTGCAGCGGGATGAGCTGAAAGCCTCGATTGAACGAGTGGCGCAGTTTGCCGACGAGCGCTCGCGCGCGATTCGGGTGCAGGTATTGAAAGGCGAGCTGAAAATCCACTCTTCCATCTCCGAAACCGGCGAGAGCGAAGAGACGATCCCTGTGGATTACAGCGGGGTCGATGTCGAGATCGGGTTTAACGCCCAGTATCTGCTCGATTTCTTGCGATCTGTGAATGAGAGCGAAGTGGAGTTCCATTTCAGGGATTCCAATTCGGCCGGCGAGTTTCGTCCTCACGCCGGGGCGTCCGGCACAACCTACCGTTATGTTGTGATGCCGATGCGCATTTGAGAGCAGAGGACCTAAGAAATGGAGAGATATGAATGCGTTAGAAAGAGCCGCATATGTCGTGCGGTTTTTTATAGCGCTCATGGTTCTTGAAAGTATGTCAACAGTGCCTCAGAACGAAATTTACGATTCCACTAGCATCAAGGTCCTAGAAGGACTTGAGGCGGTTCGCCTACGGCCCGCCATGTATATCGGATCAACCGGTGAAATGGGCCTGCATCACCTCGTGTACGAAGTGGTGGATAACTCAGTGGATGAGGCGCTGGCTGGCTACTGTACTGAGATCGGCGTCACCATCCACATCGATAACTCGATCACCATCGTCGATAACGGCCGCGGCATTCCGGTCGATATCCATGAAGAGGAAGGCGTCTCCGCGGCACAAGTTGTCTTGACCAAACTGCACGCCGGCGGCAAGTTCGATTCGAATAGCTACAAGGTCTCCGGCGGCCTGCACGGGGTGGGTGTGAGTTGTGTGAACGCGCTCTCGGAAACACTGCACCTGGAGATCTGGCGCAAGAAGGCTACCTGGGAGCAGGATTACGAGCGGGGCATTCCGAAAGCGCCGCTGACCCAAACTGGAAAATCGAACAAGACCGGCACAAAGATTACCTTCAAAGCGGACCCGACCATCATGGACGCGACGGAGTTCAACTTCGATACTCTGGCGGGCCGGCTACGCCAGTTGGCGTTTCTGAACAAAGGTCTGAAGATCACGCTGACCGATGACCGCGGCGATGACACCCGATCGGAAGAATTCTTTTACAGCGGCGGGATCGCGGAATTCATCAAGCATCTTAACCGCGGTAAAGCCTCGCTGCACGATAAGCCGATCCACTTCGAAGGCGATCGCGATCTTCCTAACGGCGGTAAGCTGACCATCGAAGTAGCTCTGCAGTACAACGATTCCTACTCGGAAAATATATTCAGCTTCGCCAACAACATTAACACCGTAGACGGCGGATCGCATCTCAGCGGCTTCCGTAGCGCCCTGACGCGTACCATCAACGCTGCCGCGCAGGCCTCTGGCCTGATCAAGGATGCGAAAGACAATCTCACGGGCGATGACGTGCGCGAAGGTTTGACCGCGGTGATCAGCGTGAAACTGCCGCAGCCCCAGTTCGAAGGGCAGACCAAGGGCAAACTGAATTCCGACATTCAAGGCTACGTTGTCCAGCTTGTGAACGAGAAACTGGGCGAGTTTTTCGATAAGAACCCGGCCGTAACCAAGAAGATCATTTCGAAAGCAATTGACGCCGCGCGCGCCAGAGAAGCGGCTCGAAAAGCAAGGGACTTGACTCGCCGTAAAGGCGCCCTCGACTCCGGTGGATTGCCTGGAAAATTAGCAGATTGTCAGGAGCGTGACCCGGACCGCTGCGAACTATTCCTGGTCGAGGGTGAATCGGCCGGCGGTACGGCTAAATCAGGCCGTGACCGGCGCTATCAGGCGATTCTGCCGCTCAAAGGCAAGATCCTGAATGTGGAGAAGGCGCGCTACGACAAAATGCTCGGACACGAAGAAATCCGCGCCATGATTACCGCTATCGGAACGGGTATTGGCAAAGGCGATGATTTCGAACTGGCCAAGCTGCGCTACGGCAAGATCATTATCATGACCGACGCCGATGTCGATGGATCGCATATCCGGACGCTGCTGCTGACTTTTTTCTTCCGGCACATGCAGGAGTTGATTACTCGCGGGAAAGTATTTGTCGCGCAGCCTCCTCTGTACCGCATTAAGAAAGGTAAGAGCGAAAAATACATCAAAGATGACAAGGAGTTTACCCGGGAGATCCTGCGCCGCGCGACGGAAAACCTTTCGGTGGAACTCGGGACCGCTACCGATGGTAATCGCCCGAAGATTGAAGGCGCTGAGCTGCGGAGCTTTCTGATGTCGCTTGACGAGCTGGCTCAGATTACGCGCAAGCTGGAGCGGCGTGTCCGCGACCCCCGGGTGGTGGACGTGCTCGCTGACGTAACACTTCCTATCGATACCAAGGCCGATCTGCAGAACGAGGAAAGCGTGAAGGCGGTCGCTGATCGGTTACGGGAGGCGAAGCTGGAAGTCACGGTGGAAGGCGAAGAAGAGCATTCCTCGTGGATGATCGGTTATCGTGATCCCACCAACGCTGTTCGCTTCATCAACACGGAGTTCCTTACTCTGCCCGAATTCCGCAAAACCCGCGCGCTTGTTAAGCACGTGGCGCGCCTGAATACTCCGCCGTTCACGGTTGTAAAGGACTCCTCTCGCGACACTCTCCAGACTTGGCGCGAGCTGCTCAATACGGTAAAGAACGAGGGTACGCGTGAAGTAAACATTCAGCGTTACAAGGGCCTCGGCGAGATGAACGCCGAGCAGCTCTGGTCTACTACGATGAATGCCGAAACGCGCACTCTGCTGCAGGTAGATCTTAAAGACTTCGCCGAAACCGAGCCTGTTTTTTCCACCCTGATGGGCGAAGATGTGGAAAGCCGCCGTAAGTTTATCGAAGAAAACGCTCTGGACGTTCGCAATTTGGACGTGTAGCTGGGTCCAGTTCGGGAGCGCCGTTAGATTCGGCGTCAAGACGTTTATCCTGGGTGTAGGTGTACTTGGTCACGCCGCCGCCATCGCGTTACCGCCCAGCGCGTTGGTAACGAACCCGCTAACCCCTTGGTCCCGATTCCGAACCTTGGGGAGTCGTCCGGCGATGCTGTATTTGCTGGCGAACTCAGATGCACAGGAAAAGACATCCCCGTTTTTTGCCGGGTCTAGGAGGCCGACTTGCGGCCAGCTCGCTAAGGGTCTACTCGCCCCCGAAAACAATAGCGACAACGATCACGATGAGCACGACCAGAATCACACCACCCAATATCCGGATTTGTACGGCACCCAGACCAGAGCCGTGCTTCTCATTCGTGAACCCTCGCGTTGGCTCTGATCCAGCGAGGCAATCGAAACCACAGGCGATGCGACTAATTATGCTAAGAACGTCGTATAGCTGAGTGGACGGAAAACGGGGTCACGTCAACCCGATGCAGCGCGTCATACGCGTAGCAGGTCACGTTCCCATCCGGGTCCGCCCGTTTTACCAAGTCGCCGTTCGACGTGCCGCAGGTGGCATCGCCGTCGTAGGTATACGTATTGCCGATTCCGTTGCCCTCCGGATTCTTCTCCGAGATCGGCCGCGCGAGGCCGTCGTAATTGTAGCTGCGTTCCGGTATACGGAACGGTCACTGGCGAAGGCCGTCCCAGCGCATCGTAATCGGTTTCCGCCAAATCGTAGCTGCCCGAACTTTGGCTCTGTTTCTGCTGCATGACGTGTATCCTATTCAGCCGGTTCACCACCACCGGTTTTATCGCCGGAAGTGTCTGTACCCGAGACCAGCCGCTAGAAAGGCAACAACAGCTACCGTCGCTGGAACAGCTAATTCTTGTTGCGAGAGACCGGCGAGAAGCGACCCTATCGCACACGCCAGTGATGCCCTATCCACCGTCGTAAGCTTTCGATTCATGTACCGCGTAGCCAGATAACCACCAGCCATTAGGGCAGCCATCATTACGCCTGCTACGGGCGGGGCGATTGGTCTTGGTGGATTCAGCCCAAAATGACCGGACACTAACGAGTAGAGCGCGTTCAGCGCCGCCACGCCGAGCATCCCAGGTAGTATGCTCACCCATCGCTCTGCCGTGATCGCGGCAATCGACATCAGCATCGCGAGAACGACCCATCCGAATGCCGCAGGATACGAGGTCTGCGAGGCTGCCACGCCTACAGCAATAAATGCGACGATTAGCCATGCAATAACGGAGAGCCATGACAGGCTGCGCAGCAGTCCTCGCTTCATTGGGTTGCTAGCCAGGGCGTGAGAGGTCATCTAAAAAGTCATGGAGCAATCGACAGCTTCAGCGCCGCTGAAAGCTATGTCCAGCCCCATCCTCTCGGCGAATGACAGCCCCAGACTGAGGAAGCTGCCAGCTTTTCCGATCGCGGCCTTAACTCCTGCGGACGACCGGCCCAGTGCGACGGGTAATCCACCCCTCCCGGCTAGGTTCAATGCCATGATGTCGGATGTTCTTCGCCCGTATGTAAGTGCATTTCCCATACCGCCGGTCATCGCCGAGGGAGCATTACTCAGCGCAGCCGACGCGGCCTCGTCCCCGCTCCCGAACAGCAAAGTATTGATGGAGTTCCCTAAGACGAAGCTAGCCAGAGGGTTTGTCGAAAGCGAAGAGTCCTTGCCGGTTGTCAATCCGTACGAGGTATCTACAAGTCCGCCGAGGCTGTATTCGCTTGCATGCTGGGCCATGCATGCCTTGAACGTCTGACCCGGTGCCCGAATGCCAATCCCGTTGTTTGGGGGCGCCTGCCCAGGTCCGTTTGGATGTCCGCCGGGATCGCCTGGAATGTTAGTGGGTCCCACCGAAATCTGCTGGAGCATGAATTCGCATACCGGCCATTCTCCGGGCAACCCAGTCATTTCCGTCTGGTAGCAGTGAGTTGGAATCTGTATCGTAATGGTTGTACCCGGCGCCATTCCCGTCGGATCCACATTCGCCAGCGGATCGTTCATCACGTAGGCATAGCGATTCAGCGTTTGCGGATTGGCCAGATCCACGGCGTCGATCCCGGCCGGGTCCGGAATCAGCCAGCGGCCTTGCGTGGTGTGATAATCGCGCGCTGGGAAGGCTTTCATGTCGGCGGCTGCGTCGCTTTGCGCCACGCCGGTAAAGAAGGAATCGGCCGGCCCGTTAACGTACCATTCCCCGAACGGCCCAAACGCCACATCGAAGGCTACCGTGCGCGACGGCGTGCTGTACAGGCGTGCGGTACCGAGCCAGTCCGGATGCCAATAACTGTCCAGGCCATTCTCATAGCGCGCCAGCGCGCCTCCCGGCAGGGGCACGTACGCCGTGGCTACCGTCTGGCCAGATGTCAAGGAAAACTCCCGGCCGGAGGGCGAGAAGACTCGCTGCGTAAAGCCGCCTCCTGCGCCGCGCTCCACCCAGCGCCCCAGCGCATCGTAGGTCATCGTGACCGCGCCCGAATCGATCTGGGTAATCTTTCCTTCCACGTCATAGCTATAAACATGGAATCCGTCGGCGTTCACGTAGCCGTTCGCATCGTAGGCCGGGGTTCCCGCCGGCAGCGTGCTGTAACGGTTGGTCGCCGCGTTGTACGTGGGCTGGAACGAGATCGTGTCGGCCTTCGCAATATTGCCGAAGGGGTCATACCGGGCATGATTGTGTTGTGGGTAGCGAGCGTTTGAGGAAGCCGTGCCGGGCCAAGTGCGGTAGCCGTGAGCGGTTTGCGATCTACTAAAAGCTACCGGGCTTGGGACAAGGTGTGAATCCAAAACCAAGCCGGAG
>DATIMA010000197.1:0-12012 GCA_035475915.1 Bryobacteraceae bacterium | reverse complement strand
GCGTGGATCATCAGCAAGACGGAATGTTCAGCTATCTGTCGCCGGAAGAGCGCGTACGGCCAGATCACCCGCTGCGAGGCATTCGGAGAACGGTGGACGAGATTCTCAGGGAGTTGTCGCCGCTATTTGGTGAGATGTATTCGCTGACGGGGGCCTTCAATCCCACCCGAGAAGTTGTTGCGGGCGCTGCTGATTCAAATGTTGTACTCGATCCGTAGCGAGCGGTTGCTGATGGAGGAGATCGACTATAACGTGTTGTTTCGCTGGTTTGTTGGCATGAATCTGGATGAACCGGTTTGGGACGCAACCACCTTTACCAAGAATCGGGAACGCCTGTTGGATGGGAACATAGCGAGGGAATTTCTCTCGCAAACGGTCAAGCAGGTGTACGAGAAGGGATGGGCTTCCGATGAACACTTCACGGTAGACGGAACGCTCATCGAAGCCTGGGCCAGTCTGAAGAGTTTTCAGCCAAAGGATCGGAGCAAAACTACTCCGCCGGACGATCCCGGCAACCCGACGGTAAACTCTCACGGGGAGAAGCGCTCCAATCGGACGCATGCGTCCACCGCGGATGCCGATGCGAAGCTGGCCCGCAAGGGGCAGGGCAAAGAAGCCAAGCTGAGTTTTCAGGGAGACCTGCTGGTAGAGAACCGCAATGGTTTGATTATCAACACGGAACTGTTCGAAGCCAATGGAACGGCAGAGCGGGATGCGGCGTTGGTGATGCTGGAGCAGTTCCCGGCAGCAAGCGAATCACGGTGGCCGGCGATAAGGGATATGACACAAAGAGTTCGTCGCCGAGTGCCGCAACCTGAATGCCACACCGCATGTGGCGCAAAATCACAATCGGCCGGGCGGGAGTGCGATTGATGCGCGAACCGCCAGGCAGGCTATCGGATCAGCCAACTCAAGCGCAAACGGATTGAAGAAAGCTTCGGATGGTTGAAGACCGTTGCGCTTATGAGGAAGGTCCGGCACCGCGGCATCTTCAAAGTCGGTTGGGTCTTCATCTTCGCGGCCGCTGCTTACAATTTGGTGCGGATGCGGAATCTGGAAGCGTCCGCACTTCAGTCCGCATAACCAAAGGCCGAAGTGTGTCTGTACAGCCTGAAAAACAGGCTTTCAGGCATACAACGGCTCAGCTGGAGGATTGAAGTGGAAACGGAATCACCAAAAAGTAAGAACCGTTCCCCTTTCGGGAGCCGTTTTTCAGCAACCTGCTAGATTTGGATGCTAGACTGGAGGCGATTTTTAAAGTCGCCAACGCGCTGGACATCGCCAGCAACTCATCAGGATGAGCCCGCGGTTTTCAGCGAGGCGAGATTCAACGTGGAGAGATGGCCGAGTGGTTGAAGGCGCACGCTTGGAAAGCGTGTTTAGGGGAAACTCTAACGTGGGTTCGAATCCCACTCTCTCCGCCATAAGCCGTTTTGTCCGGACCGGACACATAGGTAACAGGTTGTTCCTAAGACATAGGTAACACTTTTCCTCGCGAGCGGGTGAGTTGGGGCGGGTGAAAATTGTGCCGAGCTGGCGTTGTTCGATTCAGTCGGCGTTCGGGTCGCGTCTCCGCAGCGCCCTATCCCCGCTCAGGTCCGCTCAGTTTATCAGGGAGGAAAAATTAGAAAGTACCGGGCTTCGTCTACACAAAACGCTTGACACACCCTCTTCCGGTAATCAGCCCAACCCCCGAAAACTTTGAACCATGCGCCTTGCAGCAACAACCCAACCGGCATCACCCAGTACGTGTATTGATTGATGCCTTTCAGGTCCGCATTCACCCACGATCCGGTCAGCTCCAAACTGGGCGTTCCCATGCTTCCGGTCTGAGCGAGATTGGCGGCCGGAGGGAAAGCCAGCCTTCATGTTGTTGCAACTGCTGGCTTGCAGCAGCGTGCTCTTTGAGCAGACTGGTTGCATTCGCCAAGCCGGTGCTATGCACGCGCATCAGGTCCGCCATCGCCGATTGCGTATAGGCTTGCGACTTCACGAGCCATGCCGCGGCGGATGCTTCGATCATCGAAGCGGTCCCGGGCGCCGCATTGTTAATGGCCTGCTGCATTTGATCCGCGGCCTGCAGTTCGGCATCGGCCATTTGGTCGTAAATCACGGCTCGTTTCATGGCGTCCTGTGCTGCTGCATCGCTCAAATCAATGGTCTGCCGGTCCGCCGGGGAAGCCGTGTTGATCGCCGGGGTCCGTCCATACACTGTCTGAAAGACACCCCCGATCTGCGCAATATTCGTGGCATTGCGAGAGAGAAGAATCGTTTCGAGCTGTGACGGATTCGGCAAAGTGGCCGAGTGCAAAGGACTGTTCAACACGTTTGTGAATACATGCATGCTGTTCCAGAGCCCGCCGAGTAAGGAGCGCGTCTGAGTAACGAGCGTTGCGGGGTACAACACCTTCTGCTCGAAATCGCGGATGTCGCTCTGGATGGCATTGAGCTTCTTCAGGTCGCCTCCAATCGTGCTCACCAGGCTACCGTTGATCTGCGCCAGCCCGAGCGACATCTGAATGCAACACGGCCTGACAAATTGACAGACCGCTTGCTGCGGTGAGAGCAAAGCCAGCAGAACCGTGGTGGCCAGTGCCGGATACGTGTGCGCTCGAATCCAGGAAGCCGTCCGGTTTGCTGCGTTGTGGAATGAAAAGAAAACTTTCATCTGTCGTGCGCTCCTTTCTCTATTGCGTATTCAGAATGTGCCGGACCGTTTGCTGCAGATCGTTCGTTGCACCGATGTGCCCCTTGAGATCGGCTGTCTCATGCGCCAGGTGTGCGCCCTCCAACCGAAGGTAGGCTGCCAACATTTTTTGCGTGGCAGCTTGCGAGCGAAGCATTGTGACCGGCGCAGTTGCCGTGATGTAAGGCGCGGTGCCGGGAGTCGCCGAGGTGCTCAGGTTTTCCAGCTGATCTCGTCGAGCAACGTGTACAGCCGCGGATCCAGTTGGAAGCCCAGTGTGTAATGCCGCTTCAGAAACTCGCCGCGCTCGTCCCGTTCGCGCCAGGTCTTGAGCCGTTCCCGATCGAGCGCCGCTAAAACGGGATGGCGGGAACGCAACTGCTGCTCAAAGTTGTCGAGCAGCGCACCCACTCCTTCTGTTGTCTCGTAACGCACTTGCAGCCGGAGCGCCCGGTTGTCCGGCATCGCACGCAATAGCGCGTGCAGGGCCTCGCTCGCTTGGTTCCGCTCCTGATCGCTCTGGAAGTAGCTGTTCAAAGGCGAAACGCGATACAGAGCCGAAAGCGGACCGTGCCGTAAGACTTCGTAGTTGTCGACCAGTTCTAACAGCGGAATCAGGCTGCAGAAGGCTGAATTCTTCGCCGCGTTTCTCGACTTGCTTGGTTGTCTGAGGCATGGGTTACAAATCCTCGCGGAGATATGGTTTGGGTTCGACAGGATCCGGCTCGCAGGCGCACCAGATCTTCGGCAGGCGGATGTAATCGAGCAGATCCCATAGATACGCGGGCGGCCGGTTGTACTTAAACAGCCGGATGCCGATGTAGGTCAAGATGACGACGATCCAGGGCAGGACGACTTCCGCCGGCACGCCAAACATGGCGCGATGAATGAAGTTCGACATCAATTGGGCCGCGGCCCACAAAATGCCGAGCAGAATCAGGTCTTCGACTTCAAAGCGGAACCAAAGCATTCTGGCCCGCAGATTCCTCTGTACTCGAGTCGTTTCAAGTGCCATACCTTACCCCACCGCCTGCGCATTATTAATGAAGTGCAGAATCAGCTTCACGATCCCCGACAAGCACAGCGACATCAGCCCAATGAAGACGTGATGTGTGGGTCCCCAAACCGGGGTGTGACCCGTACGCGAAAAGACTCCACTTCCGGCGCCAATCGCTTTCGCCAACTGAACGACCGCGTTCATCGGTAAAACGACATTTGCAAGCCAGTTACAGGCCGAGTTGAGAGCGAGATAGTAAGTGTCCGGATCACTGGCATTGGTCCCGTTTCCGGTGAATGCTTCGAGTAAACGCATGAGGCCCGGAATCAGGAACATGCCCCAGGCGGCATACCAGTAATGCGTATAGCGGCTGTGCGCCTGGCCGTAATTATGCGCCTGGCCACAGAAGTACAACGCGACGCATAGGAAGTACGCACCGAGAATCGGGCAAATGACATTTGCCGCCCAGTTCACTGCATGGAGAGCGCCCGTATAGAAATTCATAAATTATGAGAGTCCCAGATAGCTCTTGGTTAGAGCCCACAGCCCAAACAGGCACAGGAACGCAAACCCGGAACCTGCCAGATGCAACCACGGCCGCTTGTGAGCCACGGACCAAACGATACCCATCACGCAAACGCCGACAGCCACGGGCGCCAGCTTGCTCGCCGCAAACTGCCACAAGCTCATCACCATGTCCGAAGTCGCATAGGCATTCCCGGCCGTGTGATAGGTCTGCATCAATGCATAGAGCGAATTCAGCGAGAGCAAGGCGAAGCAACCGAGCAGCGAGGCAATCGGGGATTCTCCGTGCGCGATATTGAAGACCGCCCGCATGAGAAACCATGCCCCGACGGCAATCGCCAGGTGCTTGATGACGAGATTGCTCACGAAGTTATTCGCCTGTGTCCAAAACGAGGAAGCCAGGCATCGGAAACGGCCTGTTGCGTGGCCGACAAATCGAGTCCGCTGAACCACAGCAGGAGCTCCGGCAAAGTAAGAAACACGATGGCCCATCCCATCCAGCGGCCAAATTGCCCGGCGAAGATGCCGCTTGCGTTCCACCGCTGCCCATAGACAGCGCAGCCTTATACAGGCAGATCAGCGCAGCAGGAATTCGCAGCGCCATCATGAGCGCAATCGCGTCGACGAGCAGAGTAGGGTAGTTCATCGCAAGAAATCCAAAAGGCGGAGACGGATCGTTTTAGGCGAAGCGTCTCCGAAAAAGAGTGAGGTGCATACCCGAATCCGAGACCGAACTCAGTGAATGCCCTGCGCACCTTGCTGCACGTGGTATTCGAGCAGGCGCGTGGCGCCGCTGAGGACCAGGCAGCCGATCGCGCAACACAGGCTGACGACCCAGCCGCGGCCTGTACGGATACAAAACACCATCAATCCGAGGAACGCAACGGTTAGCAACGGAAAGATCACGTTGGCCATCTTCCCCGTTCCCGACGAGATCCCTCTGACCGTTCGGCAAGCGGCAGTCTTCTTAGGCGTCAGCCCTCAAACGGTGTATCTTTGGGTAGAGCGAAAGCAGATTCCCCATCTCCGCGTGATGGGCCGAAACATCCGGTTTTTGAAATCGGAGTTGGAGCCCTTCCGCTCGCAGTTCAAGTATGAGGTGGAGAATCGCGAGACCAAGCAAGCATGATGGCGTCGTTTACAGACGAAATGACGGCAAAATCTGGTGGATGCGCTACCGGGATGTGTCCGGTACCCGCCGCCTTGAATCAACAAACACAGAAGACTGGGACGAGGCAGCGCCGGTTGCGCGAACGTCTCCAGGCCCGCGACAACCGCACGCTGGAGGTCGTGCGGAGAGGCGAACAACTCACTTTTAAGGACTGGACGGATTCCTTCATGGAGAACTATTCGAAGCCGCCGATCCGCGCAGCGAAGACCCACGAAGCGAACGAGCGAGCAATGATGCACCTGCAAGCGATTTTCGGTTCGTGGCGGCTCGTGGATGTGACGGCGGACGACATCGAGCAGTATCTCCGATCTCGGCTGAAAAAACGCGCCCGCGTGAAGACGAAGGATGGATTTCGGGAGCTAAGGCCACGACAGTACATCAGGAGTTTCGGGTGTTGCGCCGGGCATTGAACGTGGCCGTCAGGAAGAAGCTCCTGCCGGCAAATCCTTGCGCAGGCGTCGAGTTTCCGGTGTCGATCCGTGGGTTGTTTCGGCCGCATTACGTGACATGGTCAGAGCAGCAGATGATCGAGTTCCACGCACCGGAGCATCTTCGAAACGTGGTGCGGATCATCACGGAAACCGGCCTACGCGTGTATAAGGAATTGATGTCGATGAAGAAGGATCAAGTAGATCTCAACAACGCCGTAGTTTCGATTCCAGATTCGAAAACGCCGAACGGTGTCGCGGAAGTGCCGCTTACGCCGCTTGCAGTGCAGGCGTCCCAGGACCAACTTCGAATTGCGGGTGCGGGAACCTATTTGTTTCCAAGCGACAAGAATAAATCGGGGCACCAGAAAACGCTCAAAACCGTCTGGCACAAGACCCTGAAACGCGCGAAGATTCCGTATTTTCGGATTTACGACCTCCGTTCGACGTACGCCACCCGGCTCAGCGCCGGCGGCGTGGCCGACGAGTGGGTAACCCAGATGCTTCGTCAGGGCGACGCCAAGGTCTTCAAGAAGTACTCGCAGATGAAGCTGCAGATGAAGCGCGAGGCGCTCGAGAAGATCAACCGTCAGGCCAACGAGTCGAAGGGTTTTGATACGGTCAAGGTGCAATGAACGGGGTTTTGATACGGTTTTGATACGTTTTCGGGCTGAGAATGAGTTTCGGAATGGTTGGTAGGACGGGAAGTGGTTTAGAATCAAGAGAGCTTCAGATGTCGGGGCGTAGCGCAGCCTGGTAGCGCACCTGCCTTGGGCGCAGGGGGTCGTGTGTTCAAATCACACCGCCCCGACCAAATTTCCTGCTGATTCCAAAGCCCTTCTCGATTTGCAGGCTGGCTTTTCGCGCAAGCGGCTCCGACTGAGCTCAGCGAACACATTACCTTAACCCTCAATCTGTAGTTGTTGAAGTTTCTGAATCCGTAAGCTTGGCGCTGCAGGACTTCCAGATTTGGTGTGAAAGCCTTCCGCCGTTGTTGCGGGTGAAGCGCCACATGGCTGCGCTCGGCAGTACTCTCTATGCCTGGAGAGAAGAAATCATCACAACCATGTGGCGCCGGATCCCATACCGAGGCCTTGCTGAGCGGTGCACGATGCCACCAACGTAAGCTCGACCATAGCTTGCTCCGCTTGATTGCTATCGAATGTGCCATACGCCCGCGAACGATGACTGTTTCAGTACACCGGCATTTCGTTATCACTGCAAAACCGGTAGCCCGGCGTTAATCGGATCGCCAAGTAAGGCCAATTTACGAGAGTGATACCACTCTTGTGCGCTTCCGGTTCAAAAACGCAAATACCTCTGTAACTTGTTGCTTTGGAGAGGAAAACAGCACGTTTCCGCTGCCTCCGGTTCAGAAGCAAGTGTGGGATAATCACCGCGGAGCGCAGGAAATCGACGTGAATGAGCAGAGTTGCTAAAGTCCTCGCACTCATCGCACTTTTGTCTGCACTGGTTCTTGCCGGCTGTACGGGCAGCGACGCATCAACGCAGGCATCGACCACCAGCGGGGCGGTTGCGAGACCACATGACACCGCGGCCGTGCCGGTCGTGGTCACCAAAGTCGAGCGGAGCACAATTCCGGTCGAAATACACGCCATTGGCACGGGCCAGCCCTTCCAGACAGTCTCAATAGAGTCGCAGGTTGCGGGGATCGTCCAGGAGGTGCATTATCAGCAGGGACAATTTGTTCGCAAGGGCCAATTGCTGATCACGCTCGACAAGGATCCATTGCTTGCTACGCTCGCGCAGTCCGAAGCGGCGCTCGCCAGAGACAAAGCCCAGGCCCAGCTCAATCAGGTGGAACTGCAGCGCAGTGAAAAGCTTTTTAAGCAAGGTATTATTCCACAAGAGCAGTACGATCAATCTCTGGCTACCTCAACGGCCGCTCGAGCCACTGTCCGCGCCGACGAGGCGGCGATCCGGACAGACCAGATCCAGCTTTCCTACTGCTCCATTTACGCACCGATCAGCGGCGTTACCGGTGCTCAACTGGTATATCCAGGGGCCACGGTGAAGAGCAATGACCTCCCCGTACTTGTAGTTATCAACCAGGTTTCACCGATCTACGTCCGTTTCTCTGTTCCTCAGCAATATCTGGAACCCATCAAGAGATCGATGGCGCATTCCGGCTTGCCCGTTCACGCTACCCCGCCCAACGATTCCGCAGCCGAAAACGGTGTTCTGAGTTTCGTCAATAACACCGTGGATGCTACCACGGGCACGATCGAGCTGATGGCTTCGTTTCGCAACGCGGACCACCATCTTTGGCCCGGCCAATTCTCCAATGTGTTGCTCGATTTGGGTGAGCAACAAAACGTGCTGGTCGTCCCCTCAGAGGCGGTGCAAACGGGCCAGCAAGGCGATTACGTTTTCGTCGTTAAGCCGGACATGACGGTTGATGTCCGGCAAGTGAAGGTAGGGCACACCGTAAACGGCCAAACGGAGCTTCAACAGGGACTCTCTGTGGGCGAGACCGTCGTCACGGACGGGCAAGTGCGCCTGGTCCCCGGAACGAAAGTTTATTTCACCAAGTCGCTCGGATGAAGCGGGAATGCTATGAATCTGTGTGAAATCTTCATTCGCCGGCCGGTGATGACCAGCCTTTTGATGCTGGCCATCCTTCTCTTTGGCATTCTGGGCTACCGCGATCTGGCCGTGAGCGATTTGCCGAATGTCGATTTTCCCACAATCCAGGTGTCGGCCGGCCTTCCCGGGGCCAGCCCGGTCACGATGGCTTCTACTGTGGCGACCCCGCTGGAAAAGCAGTTCACAACCATTGCCGGCCTGGACTCGATGACTTCCACCAGCTCGCTCGGCAACACCCAGGTCACGCTGCAGTTCAATCTCAGCCGGAATCTCGATTCTGCTGCTCTTGATGTGCAGTCGGCGATCTCCGCAGCTGCGAATCAGCTTCCATCCAACATGCCTTTTCCGCCTTCCTTCCGGAAAGTAAACCCGGCCGATCAGGCTATCTTTCTGCTGGCGGTTACCTCACCGACGCTTCCGCTCTACGATGTCGATAAATATGCCGAAGACCTCATCGCGGAGCAGATTTCGATGGTTCCCGGTGTTGCCGAGGTCGATGTCCGCGGCACGGCAAAATACGCTGTCCGTGTCCAACTAGATCCCGACGCTCTTGCCAGTCACCGGATCGGAATCGACCAGGTTCAGCAGGCGATTCAAAATGCCAATGTCAACCTGCCGATGGGCACTCTCAACGGCGCCCGCAAGGCCTATAACGTCGAGTCCAATGGGCAACTTTCGGATGCCGCTGTGTACCGCCCGCTGATCATCGCTTACCGCAACGGCGCTCCGGTGCAGCTTGACCAACTGGCCACTGTAACCGACGGAGTTCAGGATGAGTACGTAGCGAACTGGATCAACAATGTCGCAGGCATCATGCTGTCCGTACTGCGGCAGCCCGGCACCAACACGATCGATATCGTCAGCAACATCCGCAAACTCATTCCGCGCTTTTACTCGATGGTGCCGCCGTCGATTTATCTTTCGGTGGAGTACGACAGATCGGTCCCGATCCACGATTCGGTCAGCGACGTTAAATTTACACTTCTCCTTGCCGTCTTTCTCGTTGTTCTTGTCATCTTCCTTTTTCTCCGCAACGCTTCCGCCACGCTGATCCCGAGCATGGCCCTCCCGATGTCGATTATGGGCACGTTCGCGGTCATGTACCTGCTCGGTTATACGATCGACAATCTATCGCTATTGGCTCTGACTCTATCGGTGGGCTTCGTCGTCGATGACGCGATCGTCATGCTGGAGAACATCGTGCGCCACATGGAGATGGGAAAGGGAGCGCTCGACGCCGCGCTCGATGGCTCGAAGGAAGTCAACTTCACGATTGTTTCGATGACCTTGTCGCTCGCCGTCGTTTTTCTCCCCATCTTTTTCATGCCCGGTGTCTTCGGCCGCCTGCTGCACGAATTCGCCGTCGTGATTATTTCCGCCGTTCTGGTTTCCGGCTTCGTTTCCATCACGCTCAGCCCGATGCTGTGCAGGCACTATCTGCGTCCCGACCATAAGAAGCGCCAGGGCTGGATGTACCGGAGCCTGGAAAATGTGCTTCAGGCCTCGCTTCGTTTGTACGGCTCAAGCTTGCGATGGGCGCTAGGGCATCGTGTACTGGTGATGATTTTCGGTGTGCTTGTCCTGGTGGGAACCGTTTGGGAGTTCTGGTCAATTCCGAAAGGCTTCCTGCCCGAGGACGACCTTTCGGAAATTTCGGTCACGACCGAAGCCAATCAGGGAATCTCCTTTGACGCGATGAGAGCGCATCAGGAAGCCGTTAATCGCATCTTCTATGCCGATCCAAATGTTGTTCAGTTTTTCTCAGGTATTAGCGACTCGAACAACACGGGCCTCAACAACGGACGTGCCTTCCTCCATTTGAAGAACCGTTCGGACCGCGCCTGGACCAACAGCCCGGCGTACGATCGCCTGGTTGGCCGCTATCATCATACGGCTGTGCTCGATTCTGTCGTGCGCTTCATTCGCCCACTCTACGAACATCACTTGACCATCGAAGACGTAATCCATCAGCTGCAGCCAAAACTCAATAGAGTTCCCGGAATGCGAGTTTTTCTGCAAAATCCGCCCGCAATCCGTATTGGCGGCCAGGTTACCAAGAGCATGTACCAGTACACTCTGTCGAGTCCGCAAACGGATCAACTCTATCAGTACGCGCAGAAGTTCGAAGCGAGAATGAGGAATTTGCCGGGTCTCACCGACGTCACGAGCGACCTGCAAATCGAAAATCCTCAAGCCAACGTCGTGGTCGACCGCGAGAAAGCGTCGGCTCTTGGAGTGACGCCACAGCAAGTTGAGGACGCCTTGTACAGTGCCTACGGCCAGCGCCTGGTCTCACCTATCTACACTTCGAACGACGAATACTGGGTTGTCCTGGAAGTACAGAAACGGTTCCAGAGCGATCCCGACATGCTCTCGGATCTCTACATCCATTCGTCCTCCGGCCAGCTGATTCCGCTCAGCGCCGTCTCAAAATTCACTACGGATGTAGGTCCACTCACGGTCAATCACAGCGGCCAGCTGCCTTCGGTTACCATTTCATTCGACTTGGGCCGCGGCGTCGCTCTTGGCGAGGGAGTGCGCGAAGTGCAGAGCCTTGCTACCTCGATGCTGCCGATCTCAATCATCACCAACTTCCAAGGCGCTGCCCAGGAGTTCCAACATTCGCTCACCGGTCTGGGCATTCTGTTAATCGCGACCGTCGTAGTGATCTACATCGTGTTGGGCATCCTTTATGAGAGCTACATTCACCCCATCACGATTCTCACCGGGCTGCCTGCTGCGGCTTTCGGCGGCTTGGTCACGCTTTCCCTTTTCCACATGCAGCTCGACATCTACGGGTTCGTCGGCTTGATCATGCTCATCGGCATCGTTAAAAAGAACGCCATTATGATGGTCGATTTCGCGTTGGAACTTGAGCGCAAAGGGGGTCACACGGCCGCCGAATCCGCCTACCACGGCTCCATGATTCGCTTCCGGCCAATCATGATGACCACAGCCGCCGCGGTTATAGGCACCCTGCCGATCGCGATCGGCTTTGGCGCCGATGCCGATGCCCGGCGCCCGCTCGGCCTTTGCGTAGTGGGCGGCCTACTCTTTGCGCAACTCGTGACGCTATACCTCACGCCGGTCTTCTACACCTACATGGACAACTTCCTGAAGTGGCGCCATCATGGGAAACCCCGAGTAACTCCTGAAGTCGGCGCTGTCGACGAGCGGTTGCTCGTGCCTAAGGCCAAGTAATTCGCGCTCGGGTTTAATCACATAATTTGCCTGGACGGGGGACAGTCACGCGGCTATCGGCCGAAGGCCGAGACCTGCTGAAAATAGACGCCCTAGTGGCCTGTCGCTGAGTAACTATTAGGTGAGCGCTACATAAACCACAGGAAGTGTTTTACAGGCTGGCCATGGGCGGAGGCTGGCTGAGCTTCCACTGGTCCGGCAGCCAAGCGGGAAGTTCACTCGTTCGTGCCATCGGTAGGTTAATGAGCAACTGGGTGAGATACAGTTGCGGGTCGATATCATGTCTGCGGCAGGTTGAGGTTAAGCTGGCCAGGATGGCCGCGGTCTTTCCGCCGCGCGGGTTGCCGACGAATAACGAGTTCTTGCGGTTCAACACCACACGTTTCATCTCTCTTTC